>JBKQQE010000246.1:0-22777 GCA_052326245.1 Xanthobacteraceae bacterium
ACCGGCCGTGTCGCCAACTGCCCATCGGACAGCCGCGTCCCCGGCCATGGTCCCAAGGGAGACTTGACCGGCAGCAAACCTGGACCGGCAGCAGACCTGGCCGGAATGGGGCTCCGCGCGCCGCGCCCTTGACCCTGGTGGCCGGAACCGGCAACGACGGTCGGGTCGGCCTGGGATCACGACCCCGAGCGGGAGGACCAAGGCGTTGCGCGCGCTGGGGCGGAATTTTGTTGCGGTGCTGCCGGGGACCGCGATCTGCGTGGCCATCGCGCTGTCGGCCATCGCCATTCAATTGGTCGAGGAACGGCTGTCCTCGCATCCTTACGTCGAGGCGCTGGTGCTGGCCATTCTGCTGGGCGGCGCGCTGCGCAGCGCCTGGCAGCCGGGGCCGGCCTTCATCCCGGGAATCGCCTTCAGCGGCAAATTCCTGCTCGAGGTCGCGGTGATGCTGCTCGGCGCCTCGATCAGCCTCGGCGCGATCGCCGCATCGGGGCCGACGCTGCTCGCCGGCATCGTCGCCACCGTCGCGCTCGCCATCGCCGCGAGCTACGCCATCTGCCAGCTGCTCGGCCTGCCGCAGCGCATCTCGATCCTGATCGCCTGCGGCAACTCGATCTGCGGCAACTCGGCCATTGCCGCGGTGGCGCCGGTGATCGGCGCCAGCAGCGACGACATAGTGTCCTCGATCGCCTTCACCGCGATCCTGGGCGTGGTGGTCGTTCTGGCGCTGCCGCTGACGTTCCTGCTGGTCGACCTGAACCAGACCCAATACGGCGCGCTGGCCGGCCTGACGGTTTACGCCGTGCCGCAGGTGCTTGCCGCCACCGTTCCGATCGGGGTGGTCGCGACCCATGTCGGCACCCTGGTCAAGCTGGTCCGGGTGCTGATGCTGGGGCCGGTGGTGGTCGCCCTGTCGCTGGTGGCGGCCCGCCTCGACGGCAGCAACGCGTCGGCGACGAGCCACAAGCCGGGGCTCTCGGGACTGGTGCCGTGGTTCATCGTCGGCTTCCTGCTGCTCGCCACCGCGCGATCACTGGGCCTGATTCCGGACGCCGTGATCCGGCCCGTCACGATGATCTCGGGCCTGCTGACCGTCCTGTCGATGGCCGCGCTGGGACTGGGCGTCGACGTGCGCGTCATCGGCCGCCTCGGTCCCCGGGTCACCTTCGCGGTGACCGGGTCGCTGATCGTGCTGTTTGGCATCAGCGTCGTGCTGATCCGCGTGCTGAAGATCGCGTGAGGATGCGGTTGCCGCCGCGAAGCGCGTCTTTTCGATTGAGCATGATCGAGCGGACTTTATCGTCATGGCCGGGCTTGTCCCGGCCATCCACGCCTTTCTTGTTGTTAAGGCTGTGAAGGCGTGGATGCCCGCAACAAGTGCGGGCATGACGGTGACAAATAACTTCGGGCGGAAGTTACCCTACCGCCCCGCCGCGTTGATCGCCGACCACACCTTCTCGCGCGTCAGCGGCATGTCGAGATGGGCGACGCCGAACTCCTTCAGCGCATCGACCACGGCGTTGACCACCGCCGGCGGCGCCCCGGTGGCGCCGGCCTCGCCGCAACCCTTGGCGCCGAGCGGATTGGTCCTGGTCGGCGCGCCCTCGAACAGGTCAAGCGTGATCGGCGGCAGGTCGTCGGCCCGGGGCAGGCTGTAGTCCATGAACGAGGCGGTGGTGAGCTGGCCCGCGGCGTCGTAGCGGGTATCCTCGTACAAAGCCTGGCCGATGCCCTGGACGATGCCACCCAACACCTGCCCGCGCACGATCAGCGGATTGATGATGCGGCCGAAATCATCGACCACCACGTAGTTGACCACGCGCGGAATGCCGGTCTGCAGATCGATCTCGACCTCGCAGACATGGGCGCCGTTCGGATAGTTGAAGCCCTCGCGCTCGTAGCGCGCGGTCTCGTCGAGCCCCGGCGTCATGCCGGGGCCGAGATGGGCGGGATCGAACGCCGCCGTCACCACCTCGGTGAAGGCGATGCCGCGGTCGGTGCCGGCGATGGCATAGCGGCCGGGGCGGTACTCGATGTCGGCTTCGCCGGCTTCGAGCAGGTGCGCGGCGATGCGCTTGCCCTTCTCGATCACCTGGCGCGCCGCCAGCAGCACGGCGGTGCCGCCGAGCTGCAGCGACCGCGAGCCGCCATGGCCGCCGCCTTCCGGCGTGGCGTCGGTGTCGGCCTGGCGAAACGCGATCTGGTCCGGCGCCAGCCCGAACTGCGCCGCCGCGATCTGGGTGAAGGTGGTCTCGTGGCCCTGGCCGTTGGACTGGGTGCCGACCGACAGCACCGCGCGCCCGTCGGGTGCGAACGCGATGCGGGCGGAGTCCGCCGGCGGGCCGAGCGTGGCCTCGAGATAATAGGCGACGCCGAGCCCGCGCCGCGCCTTCTGCTTCTTCGCAAGCGTGGCGCGCCTGGCAAAGCCCTTTTCGTCGGCGAGCGCGAGCGCGCGCTCCAGTACGGTCTCGAACGCGCCGCTGTCGATGTCGCGCCCGAGCGCCGTGCGGTAGGGCAGTTGCGCGGGCTTGATCAGGTTCTTGCGCCGCAGCTTCTGCGGCGAGACCCCGAGCTGCCGCGCCGCGACGTCGATGGTGCGCTCCAGCAGGTAGATCGCCTCGGGCCGCCCGGCGCCGCGATAGGCGTCGACCGGCACGGTATTGGTGAAGGCGGCGCGGACCTGCATCGAGATCGCCGGAATGGTGTAGGCGCCGCCGAGCACCGCCGCGGTCGGCAGGGTCGGGATCAGCGCGCCGTTGGTGGAGAGATAGGCGCCGAGATTGGCGACGGTCTCCACCGCCAGCGCCACGAAGCGGCCCGAGGCATCGAGCCCGAGCCGGACGGTGGAGGCGAGATCGCGGGCGTGGGCGTCGGAGACGAACGAGGCGCTGCGGTCGTTGATCCACTTGATCGTGCGGTGCAGCTTGTCGCAGGCCAGCACCATCATGGCGTGTTCGGGCTGCAGCTGGTTCTTGCAGCCGAAGCCGCCGCCGACGTCGTCGGCGCGGCAGCGCAGCTTGTCCTTTGGCCAGCCGAACAGCTCGCACAACAGGCCCTGGAAACCGAACGGATTCTGGATCGAGCCCGACAGCGTCAGCCGCCCGATGGCCGCCTCGCGCCGGACCACGACGCCGCGCGGCTCCATGGAATTGGGCACCAGGCGGTTGTTGACGAGGTCGAGGGTCACCACATGCGCGGCCGCCGCCAGCGCGCTGGCGGTCTTGTCGGCGTCGCCGACCCGCCAGAGAAAGCCGAGATTGCCCGGCGCGTGCTCCGGCCACAGCAGCGGCGCGCCGCTGCCGAGCGCCTGCCGCGCGTCGACGGCGCAGGGCAGCGGCGCATAATCCACGCCGATCAGCTCCAGCGCGTCGGCGGCCTGGCGCGCCGTCTCGGCACTGATCATGGCGACGCAGTCGCCGACATGGCGGACCCGTCCCACCGCGAGCCCGGGCCGCGGCGGCGTCGCGATCGGCGAGCCGTCGGCCTGCTTGATGGTCGGCCGCAGCGGCAGCCCGGTCAGTCCGGCGGCGAGCCAGTCCGCCCCGGTCAGTACGGCCACCACGCCCGGCGCGGCGGCGGCCGCCGCGGTGTCGATGCCGCGGATCTCGGCATGGGCGTGCGGCGACCGCAAAAAGGCGGCATGCAGCATACCGGCCTCGCGCTCGTCGTCGGCATAGAGGCCCGCGCCGGTGATGAAGCGCTGGTCCTCGAGCCGCCGCATCGGCTGGCCCACGCCGAATTTCGCCAGCGCATCGGAGGGGTCAGTGACATCCGCCGCAAGCGCTTCGACCTTGGTTTGCATGCTGTTTTCCGTTGATTTCGTGCCGTCGCCCAAAACGGGAAGGCGATTGCTACAATATCCGGGGCCGGGAGGGAACGCGCGAAACGCACCGGCCTGCCCTGAGCGGATCGGGAGGCTCACCGATCGCGCCGGCCCGCCGCCCGGACCAAGGACGGCCGGCGATCGGCGGCAAGCCTCGTTCCGATTGCGTCGACCCCGGCGCGGGACTAGTGTGGTGGTTCAGAAATTCGCTTCATCATGGCGGCGATCTCTCAAAGCGAATTTCTGAACCAAACCACACTAGAGTCATGGATTTCTAGTGTCCTTTCGAATCCGAAGTTCGCTCGGGAGGGTGCTGCTGAATCAGGCGAACTTCGGATTCGGGACACTAGCATTCGCGCCATGCATGTCACCGCCGCAGAGAGCCGCGCCCTGGCGCACCTGTTCGGCCTGCTGGCCGAAGACATGGCCGAGCGCGAGGTCCGCGAACGGGTCGGCCACCATCTGCTCGAGCTGCTGGGCGCCGACTACTACGCCTCCTTCGTCTGGGACCCCGCGACGCGCAGCTTCGGCAGCGGCGTCTGGCTGAACATGAGTTCCGACAACCTGGCGAGCTACCAGGCCTACTACCAGAACCGCGATCCGATCACGCTGAAGCTGCAGGCGCGCCGCGCGCCGACCCTGGTCAACCAGGTGATGCCGCAGCGCGACCTGATGCGCACCGAGTTCTTCAACGATTTTCTCGCCCGCGACGGGCTGCACTGGGGCGTCAACGTCTACAGCTATGCGGGCGAGCGCAACATCGGCGATATCCGGATCTGGCGCAGCCGGCGGCGCGACAATTTCGACGCCCGCACCCTCGACCTGCTGCGGCTGGTGGAGCCCGCCTTCACCAGCGCGCTGTTGCGCGCGCAGGGCCCGACCGCACTGGCGCTGCAGCCGACCAGCGGCACGCTGCCGCTGTCGCAGCGCGAGTTCGAGGTGGCGACGATGATCTGCGAAGGGCTGTCCGACAAGGCGATCGCCGAGCGGCTCGAGGTCGAAGCCTCCACCGTGCGCACCTACCTCAAGCGCATCTTCGACAAGCTCGGGGTCCACCGCCGCAGCGGCGTCGCGGCGCTGCTGGCGCGGCACCGCTGAGGGCGGCGACGGAACTCGGAGCCTGACCCAAGGCGCAGTCGATAGAACCAAGCCTCAATTGACAAGACTCGTCATGCGCGGGCTTGACCCGCGCATCCACGTCTTTACGGCATAGCGGCTTGGAAAGACGTGGAGGGCCGGGAGACCTTAGTCCTAGCGATCCGTCGGAGACGGATCGCGCTGCCCGGCCATGACACTGAGATTGGAGACACGCGGCGCAACTAGTTCTGAGTCACCCGCGGGCTTGACCCGCGGGTCCACACTTTGGAGCCGACGCTCTACAGCAAAGAGTGGATGCGCGGGTCAAGCCCGCGCATGACGAGCTTGTTGAGTAGAGACCGACCTTGGAGCGCGGCGGCTCACCACCGCGCCCCAGGCGACGATCACGTCTTCGCGGGCTTCGGCAGCCGGCCGAACAGCTTCTCCATGGACAGCCCGATGGCCAGCAGCCTGCGGTCGCTGCCCGCCGGGCCGTCGAGCTCGAGGCCGACCGGCAGCTTGCTGGCGGCGCCGAGCGCGACCGGAATCTGCATGCCGGGAAGGCCGGCATTGCTGCCGGGGTCGGTGTTCTGGATGTAGCCGCCGAAATTGGCGAGGCTGCTGGAATCCGGATTGGAGAGGACCGCGACCTTCGGCACCGTCGGGAACACGATGGCGTCGAGGCGGTTCTTGGCGAAGGTGTCGGCATAGAGCTTCTGCAGCGCCGGCCGCGCGGTCTTGATCGCGGCGTCATAGGCCGGCTTGGCGTCGACCACGGTGTTGTTCGGCCCCGGCAGTTTGCGCGGCAGCACCAGCCCGTCATAGGTGCCCTTGACGTCGGGGCTGGAGATCGCCTTGGCGAGATCCTCGATCGAGATCTTCGGGCCGCGCTTCAGGAACGCCACCATGTCGTCATAGGCCTCGTACAGCGCGACCGGAAAACCGACCTGGCCGTTGAGCTGCATCAGGTCCGCCATGTCGACGTCGACCACGGTGACGCCGGCCGCCTTCAGCCTGTCGATCGCCGCGGCATAGGCCGCCTTGGTGTCGTCGTCGAGATTGGCGAGCGTCGACGCCACCACGCCCAGCCGCACCGACTTCAGGTCGGCCGGCTCGATCGGGCCGCCCCCGGCGATGACGCGGTCGAGCAGCGCCACGTCGGCGACGGTGTCGGCCATCGATCCCGCGGTGTCGCGGGTGTGGGAGATCGGGGCGATGCCGCCCTGCGGATAGCGGCCAACCGTCGGGCGCAGCGAGGCGCAGCCGTTGAGCGCGCAGGGAATCCGCACCGAGCCCCCGGTATCGGTGCCGATGGCGATGGCGATGATGCGCGAGCCGATCGCGGTGCCGTTGCCCGACGAGGAGCCGCCGGCGATCCTGCTGGTATCGTAGGCGTTGCGCACGCCGTAGTCGGCGCCGGTCTTGAACGCGGTGTTGTAGCCGGAGATGCCGAACGCGAGTTCGTGCATGTTGGTCTTGCCGATGATGATGGCGCCGGCCGCGCGCAGCGGCGCCACCACCGGCGCGTCGGTCTGCGGCACATAGGCCTTGAGCGCCGGGGTGCCGGCCGAGGCCGGCAGGACCGCCACCTCGATATTGTCCTTGATGGCAATCGGCACGCCGCCGAGCGGCTTGCAGTCGCGGCCGGGCTTGTGCGCGGCATCGAAGGCGCGCGCCGCTTTCAGCGCGCCCGCTTCGTCCAGCGTGATGAAGGCGTTGAGTTCGGGGCGCGCTTTCGCCCGCGCCAGCACCGCGGAGACCAGCGCCTCGCTGGTGTATTTTCCGGCGCACAGATCGGCCGCCGCCTGCGTCGCGGTCAGCGTGTCGAGATCGATCGCCGACTGCGCCTGCGCCGCGGAAGCCGCGCCGACGACGGCCCCGATCAGGGCCGCGGATCGAAAGAACGATAGGTTGCAGACACTGGTCACGTCGCCCTCCTTCGCAATATTGCGCCGCGCATCGGCGGCAACACGATGCGGGCAACTATAGCGAAGGCGGATTTTTCCGCCTGTCCTCATTATGGGGGACAGGCGCATTGAACCCCGGATGCCGGATCCGCGACGAAAGGGTATGATGCCCGCAACGCCTGATCCCGAAACTTCATCCCCGCGCGCCCATGCCAGCCTTTGATTTCCTGACCGTCGCGCTCGCGGCCATCCTCGGCTGCGGCGGCATTCTGCTGCTGTGGCGGGGTATCACGATCGTCGTGCGCGGCCGCGCCACGTGGTGGTGGCCCGTCACCGAGGGGACGGTCGTTTCAGCCACGCTGAAAACCTGGACCATGCTCGGCGAGGTCGGCGGCCCGGACCTGGTGATGCATATTCCGCAGGTCGAATACGACTATGCGATCGGCGATTTGCCGGACAGCCGGCGCAACCTGCGCGGCCGCCTGGTCTGCTTCGGGCTCGACCATTTAGGCTATCTGACGAAGGCCGGGGCAGAGGCGCATCTCGCCTGCTACCGGCCGGGCCAGACCGTCAGCGTCGTGGTCAATCCGGCGGACCGCAGCCAGGCGGTGCTGGAGCGCGGCCAGCGCGGCGGCTATTTCTGGGTGTTCGTCGGATCGGTGGCGTCGCTCGCGGCGCTGGCGCTCATTGTCGGCGCCGCCGTCGGATAGATGGCGCGGCGCGGGCGCCACCGCGCGCTAGTCTAGTGAAGCGCGACCTGCGCCGGCGATGCGTTGCGCGCCGCCGCGGCGTGGCCGGCCGGCTGGTTTTCCCACTCGTCCCAGCGCATCAGGCGACCGCCGAGAAGAGCGTAGTCGACGCGCATGAAGCCGTCGGCACCGGTGACGACGGCATCGGGGCGGACAAGCGCCACCTCCTGCGCCATCACGCCGACGAACAGCTGGTCGCTCCACAGATAGCGATAGCGGTAGAGCGCGAGGCCATCGGCGCGGCTCCCGACCCGGACGATGTCACGCTTCAGGCGGATGTCGGAAATCGCCACCGGCGTCGTGGTCGCCGCCGGCGAGGCGTTGGCATGGGCCGGCACCACGAGGGTCTTCACCACCGGCCGCGCCCACTTCTCCGGCACCACCAACGCGCCCACGGCGCTGCCGCCAAGCAGGGTCGTCAAGAGCCGCCGCCGATCTGGAGTCATGGCCGTCCCCCGTTTGCGAGATTCCGTGTTCAACAGCAAAACTGGCGATCCCGGGATGACTCGAACATCCGACCTGCGGTTTAGGAAACCGCCGCTCTATCCGGCTGAGCTACGGGACCGTGCTGATTTTGCGCAGCAATTCTCCCGGGTCGAACATTTTGCTCCACCCGCGCCCGTCTTGTAGCAAACCGGCGCGCCGCTTCGCAACCGATGTGTTGCCCGCGGGAGCCCGCCCGACTTGGCTCCTGGCTTGCCGCTAATATTCATTTTACCAGGCAACGAATTCCAGCAATGGCATTTGTCTGCCGATGAACGCCTCTATCGCCCCACTGTGCCCGACGTGCAACAAGCGGATGACGGCTGTCGCAAGCCACCAATTCGCGTGCGACGCGTGCCACGGGGTTGTTCAATTCCTCAGGGTGACACCAGAGCAATCATTGCCATGGGCCGAACACTATCCCGTCGAACGGACACCGGCCAACAGCTCTCCATTCTCAAGGACCAACGATGGCTAGCGTCTTCCGCCAAATGCCGGGTGCTGCTCGCCGCCACTGCCCACTGAAATAAACTATTCTTTAGTTCGCCCCCGCGAGCGCTGCGATACTCTTGACAAACCGAACGGAGGCACCGATGCGGCGAGAGCGGTCCGAACACAGCGCGAGCATGTCTGCCGATGAAATCGAAAGCATGATGGCCGCGTTGACCAAGGTTGTGGAGCGGCTTTCGTCGGGCCCAACCAAGCAATCGATTCTCAAGGAGCTATTGCAGCTTCGAGCGTTCGCGCAGGCGGTGCGCGCTTCCACCGCTCTTTTCTAGAAGTTGCATTTGACAGAACGATCTATGAAGCGTCGGAAGCCACTCTGCAACAGTTTCGCCTTTACCGCGGATCGGTTTGGTCGCGCGATTCAAGCCAAGATCACCGCCGAAGCACTGGCACGCCTTTCGAGCGTGATTGCGCCGCGCCTGGAGCCGCGACACGTGCGACGCATGTATATGGAACACCGCGAGGAAATTGATCGCATCGCCAGACTCGTCAGCGAAGAGCGCGAGGATCCCGATAGTGGGCTCGTCATTACCGGCGAGGATGTTCAGCGGCTCAGAAGGACTCGGCGCTGACGATGATCGCTGCGGCGTATTGAGCCCCTTGCTTTTCGTTCCAAGCGCGTGGCCGCATCAACGCAGCGATACGAGGCGTGTGCCAGCTTCGCACGACCTCACCGCAATGCCAGCACGTCATATTGACACTCGCGGTCGCCGTGGCGGGTGAAGTGGCGAAATCCGCCGCGCTCCAGTATGGCCCTGACGCGCGCGGGATCGGTCCAGTCCTCGGAGACCTCGTAGAAAATCGCGGTGATGCGATCGAAATGCCGCGACCTGGCCAGTTCGGCCATGACGACCTCCTCGTGACCCTCGACGTCGATCTTGACGACGAGCCTGCCGCGATCGGGCACCGCCGTATCGAGCTCACTGACGTCGACGGTCCGCACCCGCTCGCGTTCGGTGCGCCAGCTGACGTCGGCGAGCGAGGCCACGCCGCTGTGCGCCGGCAGCTTCTTGATCTCGGCAAAGCCGCTCGCGTCCGACACCGCCGCCTGGATCGGCAGGATCCGGCGCTCCAGGCCGTTGGCGGCGATGTTCTGTTGCAGCAGCGCGAAGGTCCGGGCGACCGGCTCGAATGCCACGACGCTCGCGCATTTGGCGTTGCTGGCCGCCAGCAGGCTGTACAATCCCACATTGGCGCCGATATCCACGAACACGAAATCGTAGGCGATCGACTCCAGGAAATCCGCGAGCGCCGGCCCGTAGCTGCCGAAATAGCAGAAATTGAACGTGGCATCGTCCCAGTCGGCCTTGAGCTTCACGCCGTAGCGCGAGCGCACGAATTCGGCGCCGATGGCCCGGAACAACGCCCGCTCGCAGGCTTGAAGGGCGCTCCTGATCTTTTGAACAGCCTTGTCCATTCTGCCTGCGATCATCGATACACGGGGTGCAGCCGCTGCATAGGCGGGCGTCGAAGCAGCGCCCTGACGGAGCTAAGGCCTAATCCGTGTTCGCGTCCACATGGCGGATCGGGGGATCGGGCGGTCAGCCGCCGCCCGGACGCGTCACCCGGGTCCGCCGCCGGTCAGCCGGCGGGCGGGGCGACCAGCCGGCTCGCCGCCGCCTGGACCGCCTCCGGCAGCGGGCAGGATTTCCGCGCCTGCCGGTTCATGTGCACGCCGGTGATCTCGCAGACCGCGACCGTCTCGCCGGTTTCCCCGTCGCGCATCTCGTGGACGAAGCGCACCGACTTCTCGCGAACCTCCAGGAAGCGGCTCGTCACCTCGACGATGTCGCCGGCGAGGACCTCGCGCTTGTAGGTGATGTTCTGCTGCACCGCGGCCATGCCGCGGTGCTGCTGGCGCAGGTAGGACGGCGTCAGCCCCACGGCGGCAAACAGGTTCCAGTTGGCTTCGTCGAACTTGCCCACGTACCACATGATGTTCATGTGGCCGACGTGATCGCATTGCCACGGATACACCGTTCCCTTGTAGGTCGTCATCGCGCTCACGGCGTTGTCTCCCCTGATGGGTTGTTTCACGGGTTGTTGCCCCGGCCGGCGGAAATCCGGCCCGCCGCGCCGGGCGGCGGCCGGCGCCCCGATCTTGATACGCTTGCGTATCACGCCGCGGTGGGCGACGCAATACGGTGCCGTATCAGGATGGGGAGGCCGACGTGAAGAACCCGATCGATCACGCCGCGTGGATTCGCGCGGCCATGGCGGCGATCGCCGACGGCGGCGTCGGCGCGGTCCGGGTCGAGGTGATCGCGCAACATCTCGGCGTCACCAAGGGCGGCTTCTACCGCCGCTTCAAGGATCGCAGCGCGCTGATCGACGCGACGCTCGGCGCGTGGGCGGACGGCCGGATCGCCGCCATCGAGGAGCAGACCCGGCTGGATGGCATCAGCCCCGCGGAGCGCCTGAGGTCCCTGATCCGGCTCTATGCCGACCGGGTCAACGCCGAGGGCATGGCGGTCGAGCTGAGCGTCCGGCAATGGGCGCGGACCAGCGTTGAAGCCGCCGCCGTCGTTGCGCGCGTCGACGCGGCGCGGCTGCGCAACGTCGAGAAACTCTATGCCGAACTCGGCACCGCGCCGAAGGCGGCCAAGGCCCGCGCCTTCCTGTTCTATTCGTTCGTGTTCGGGCAGAGCCTGCTGTTTCTCGACGTCGACGAGCGCCGAAAAAACTCGCTGATCGCCGCGGCCACCGACGCGCTCACGGTAGTGCCCGCTTGATGAAGCGGCGCGCGCCGCCCCGGAGGCCTTCACTGCGGCGGCGAAGGCCACGCCAGATACTGCCGGTAGCGCGCGCCCAGCTCCGGATCGGAAGCGAAATCCGGATCCAGCGTATAGAGCTTCTGGGCGTGACGGATCCCGCGCAGCGCGAAGCGTCCGGTCGAGACCAGGAACTCGCGCCCGGCGGCGTCGAGTCCGGCCTGGAACACCGCGGACATCAGCAGTTCGCGATCGACGGAAGCGCACATCGACGCGATGCGGCTGACCTCGTTGACCGCGGGGCCGACCACGGTGAAATCAAGCCGGTCCTCGCTGCCGATATTGCCGTAGAACACCTCGCCCACATGCAGGCCGACATAGGCGGAGGTCACCGGCCGGCCCTCGAATACGCGCCGGGCGCTGATCGCGGCGAGGTTCTTCCTGAACCGATGCTCCGCCCGCAGCGCCGCGCGCCGCGCCGCCAGCATGTCGCCGCCCGCGAACACCGCCAGCACCCCGTCGCCGATCAGCTTGAGGACGTCGCCGCCGAATTCATGGATGGCGGCGATCGCCGCCTCGGCGTAGTCGTTGAGAAACGGAATGATCTCGTCCGGCCCCATGGTCTCGCTGATGGCAGTCGACTGGCGCAGATCGGAGAACCACAACACCGCGTTGATGCGCTCGGTGGTGCCGCGCGAAATCCGCCCGTTCATGACCTGCTCGGCGGCGTCGTGGCCGAGATAGACCTGCCCGATGGTGCGCGCGATGTGGGCGTGCGCGGCCGATTTGACCGCCAGTCCCAGCACCGGCACGAGGTCGCGCAGCGCCGCCAGCTGCTGTTCGTCGAAGCCGCTGTCGTCGCGCGTCAGCCAGTAGGAATAGATGCAATCCATCTGGCCGATGGTTCCGGCCGCGCCGAAGCGATGCACGAAGGCGACGAAATGCCGGTGCCCCTTCCCGGCCAGGTCCGGCAGCACCGAGAACGCCCGGGACGGTGGCGCCGCGAGGTCGAGGCAGAGCTCGGTCTTGTTGCTCTCCAGCATGTGGAAGAATGCCGAGCGCCGCCAGCTGTCGGCCGCCTCGCCGTCGCTGCTGGAGCGGTACTCGAACGCTTCGTTCTCGCCCGAATCGCTGTCGGTCCAGCGGAAGCCGCGCCCCTCGAACACCGGGTGCAGGGTGTCGATGAAGACCATCACGCGCGACAGCGGCAGCCCGCCGGCGCCGCAGCGTTCGCAAAAGCCGCGAAGCAGTTCGGATTCCGGCACGCCGGTAAGCCCGCCGGTGACCAGCCAGTTGGTCAGTTGCAGTCGTTGTGCAGGGTCCACGTGTTATGCGGCCATCTTCGTCGGGATGACGCCTTGGGTAGGTAGTTTCCCGCCAAAGATCAATGGGCAGGGGGCAGCGACGCGCTAACCGGAAACTCGGTGCCAACTCCTCGTCCTGAGGCGCCCGCCTCCCGCGGGCGTCTCGAAGGATGAGGCCAAAGGAACTCGATGGCCTCATGGTTCGAGACGGCACAAGAGCGCCTCCTCACCATGAGGAAAGGCCTTCGAGGTCGCTTCGCGCCCCCCGAACGAAGTCGCAGGTGAGAGTTCATCGACTGCCTGCCTACAGCGTCGGCACCGACTTCGGCGATTTCAGAGGACTGCGGCGGTGGAATCGGAATGGCAAACCGGCTTGTCATCGCCGTGACTTTCACGGCGCGCAACCTTCGGATTTGCCATTCGCTTTAGCGACTGGCGGAACGGCTGAAGCGAATGTCAGATCCCCCGCACCGGGCGGGTCGCAAACGTCACAATCCGCCGCAATGGACCGTCGCCGGTTTCGGCTGGCGCAAGCGGTGCGCCCCCCGTCGGCGCCTCGCCACAAGGCCCAGCGAGGCAAATCCGACGACCATCATGGCCCATGTCGCCGGCTCGGGAACGGCGGAAACTCCCACGGCGCTCACGGACAGATCCACCTGCCCCTGGATGACGGCATTGCCGCAAGTAATCGCCCAGGCGAGCGCGAAGTCGTTGCCGAGCAGATTGTTGTCCAGGATATCGAACGTGACCGTGCCGGTCCCCACCGACCACAACACCGGCGCGATCGACGGCACCGATCCCGGCGTAAACTGCACGGCCTGGCCCTGGCGGAAATAAAAGCCGTTGTTGCCCGCGAACGGATAGGTGATCGGATCGCCGTAGACGTTCGACGCAACGATGGTGCCGTTCGACGTCGCCACGCCCAGCGCGCCGCCACCCGTGAGGTAGAGCCCGCCGGTGCCTGAAGTCTGGCCCGCGGCGGGAATCGCCGGTATGGTCGCCGCGTAGGTCCACTCGCCGGGACGATAGACGTCGGTCGAATAGGGCGCGACGCCGGTCGGCTGCCAGGCGTTGACGCCCGGAGTAATGAACAGAGCGCCGTAACCGGTGCCGTAGTCCGTTCCCGCATAGCCCGCGAACGCAGTGTTGATGACGACCTGCAGGATGCTGCCGCCGGGACCGATGCGCTCGATGTCCGCGCTGGAAATATTGTAGATGCCGCCGCCGATGCTGGCGGAATTATTATAAGTATTCAGTCCGCCATAATAATTGTCGGGAAGATCGACGGGGCTTGCCAACGCCGCGGCCGGGGTGAACAGAGCCGGCAAAACCAACAGCTTCAATACGTCGCGCCATGCTTTCATGCGCTCCTCCTGAAAAGTTCTAATTCAAATGCAATTAAATCTAGCTTCGATTTGATATTAATTTTGTGACAACCGCCCGGCGGTCCGGCAAAACCCGGCGCAGGCCGCGCGGGAAAACGAAAGCCGTGCGAGTCAAAGGAAAAAGCCCCACCGAAACGGTGGGGCTTGGAAGTTGCAGTATTGGTCGCAGCGCGGCGATCAGAACCGGTAGGTTACGCCGCCGCCGACCAGCCACGGATTGATGTCGGCCCGTCCGCTCACCGCGATTGCGTTGTTGACGGTCGCGCTGTAGTTCGGCTCGAGGTACAGCTTCTTGACGTCGAAGTTCACGCCCCAATGGCGATCGATCATGTAGTCGAAGCCGATCTGGGCGGCCGCGCCGAACGCGTTGCTGATGCCCAGTTGCGTCACCGCGAGTCCGCCAAGCGCAGTGTTGCCGGCGCTGGTGTTGAAGAACACGGTGTAGTTCGCGCCGACGCCGATATAGGGCTGGAACGCGCCGAAATTGGTGAAGTGGTACTGGAACATCAGGGTCGGCGGCAGCAGCCAGGTCTTGCCGATGTCGAGGCCCGCCAGCGCGCCGGTGCCGGTGATGGTGTGCGGCGTGACGCCGAGGATCAGTTCGGCCGCGAGGTTCTGGGTGAAGAAGTAGCTGATGTCGAGTTCGGGCACGACGGCGTTGCCGATCGAGAGGCCGGAATTCGGCGAGGACAATGCGGGGACGCCGCTCACATTGACGGAGGAGCCCGACGCGTCGGGGAGGACCGCCAGCGCGCGGACGCGCAGCTGCCACGGGCTCCAGGTATCGACGATCGGAGCGGCCTTGTACACCGGCTTGGGTTGGGTGGGCGCGAGATCCGCCGCCTGCGCGGCCACCGCGCAGCATGCCATCGCGACCGCGCTCGCGATCAGTACTTTGTTCATTGTAGCCCCCTTGCTTGGATGATTCGCCGCGTCGCAACGCGTGCCCGACGGCGGCGACCAAACGCCATGCCGCGCGCCGTGAAACTGATTTGGATCAGTTTTATTGCGAACGAAGATCTTTGTTGCGCATCTGCAACATTAATTGAGAGTCGTGCGCAATCACGTTTCGCTGCGGCGCTGAAAATGCACGCCATAGCTTCGGGCCTTTGTTGAAACGCGCGTCATGCGCGGGCTTGATCACGCAATGACGACAGCCGGCAATCGAACTCGCAAGAACTCGTTGCATCTTGAGTCGGGCTCTCACGATCCGCCGACGGCCAGGGCTTCCAGCTTCCCGGCCAGCGCCGCGAGCGCCGAACGATCCTTGATTTGAACCGTCCGTCCGCGAGCGAGATCGATCAGGTCTCTGCGCTTGAGCGAGGTGAGGATGCGCGAGATCGTCTCGTGCGACAGGCCGAGATAGTCGGCGATGTCGGTGCGCAGCATCGGCAACACCACGTCGTCCATACCGCCCATATGCAGGGCCGCGCGGGCGTCGACGTCGAGCAGGAATGCGGCGACGCTAGCTTCGGCGTCATGATGGCCGAGAATTGAAATCAGGTCATAGGCCGCGGACAACTCGGCGACCGCCATGTCGTGCAGCTTCCCCAGGAAGCGGGCATCCTGGCTTGCCGCGGCGCGGAAGGCGGCGAGCGGAAACTGGCGCAGTTCGACGCTCGTCATGGCCTGCGCGCTGAAGCGGTGCGTTGCGTTCCGCAACGGAATGATGAAATCGCCCGCAAACTTGAAGGCGACGATCTGCCGCCGGCCGTTGGGCTGCATATTGTAGAGGCACACGGCCCCGCTTCTGATCAGATAGACATGGTTCTGCGGATCCGATCCGACGAACAGATCCTGACCGGTCCCAAGCTGACGCTTCGCGCAGCTGAGCCCCGCAGCCAGATGCTCGTTGGAGCGATCTCTGAGACAGGCATCGCACGCATGGCGGGCATCGGCACTCTCGATACAAGCGGGAAGCTTTGTCACGTCAAATCGTTATGTCCTTTGCATTGTTCTGCTTTTGCGGGAACTTGCCACCGTGGGGCATTGATGTGGGTCAATCGCGCGAGGCGGATGCGTCTCCCGGACGCGCTGGAAAACGGCGCTTGCGCCCCTCCACCGACTCCCGCCGGCGTCCGGACTTTGGTACGCTTGAACAAATTCACCGGTCGGGCGCCGGTGGAAGGCTCCGGCAGCCGCAGCACTGCATGGCTGCGATGCATGCCGGCGCCCGTCCGTTGCCCGGGAATCGTCTCCGCCCCTTTCGCGGCGCCTTCGGCGCCGCCTGACAGCTGATCGTGACCGATGCGCGTGCGTATCCTGATAGTGGTTTGCCTGTTTCTCGCCCCCCAGACCGCGCGGGCGCAGTGGTGGCCGTTCGCGCCGCAGGACTACGAGGATTGCGTCGCGCAAGCGGAAAAATCCGAGCTCGGCAAGGAGGCGCGCGCGGCGCAGGTCGCCGAATGCGACGTCAAGTTCGCCGGCCGTCGCAAGCCCGGCGGCGGCTATACCTATTACGACTTCATGCAGGATCGCCACTTCGACATCGCCGGTCCCAATCCGACGCCGGAAGAGCTCAAGCGCTTCGACCAGGAATACACCGCCTATCTCGAGCGCCAGCGACATGCGGCCATCGTCGCGGCGCTTGCCGACAAGAAGCGCCAGCAGGCCGAGGCCGCCGAGATCCGCTCGGTGATGACCGAAAAGACCACCACGGGCTCGATCCTGGCGACGCCGCCGGCGGCGCCGCCGCGCCGTGCCCCAGCGGTCCATGCGGTCCACGCCGGGCATCATCACTGCGATACGCGGTTGTCATGCACCTGGACCGATCTGTCGGATGGCGTTCGCGGCCTGTTCGGTCCGCCGCCGAGAACCCGGCCGCCGGCCAAAATCTGATAAGGATGTTTCGACGCTGCCTACGCGACCAACCCGATTTCGGCCAAACCGCCAACGCCCTTTCGGCCCAAGGAGTCGCCGCCCATGAAAGCCTTCGCTGCAGCCCCGCTGATCTGCGCCATCGTGATCGCGACGATGCTCACGCAGCCGTCGCGCGCCATCGCCCAGGCCGCGCCGTTCGCGGGCCTCGCCGGCGTCTGGAGCGGATCGGGCGCCATCGCGCTCGCGGACGGCCACAAGGAGCGCATCAAATGCCGCGCCACCTACGCCGTCGGGGAAAACGGCTACGGGCTGCAGCTGACCCTGCGCTGTGCGAGTGATAGCTACAGGTTCGAACTGAGCAGCGACGTCCACAGCAGGGGCGGCGGCATCGAGGGCACCTGGTCGGAATCGACCCGCGGCGTCAGCGGCAATCTGCAGGGGCGCGCCCAGGGCGGCCAGTTTCAGGTGGTGGTTTCGGCGGCGGGCTTCACCGCCAATCTGTCGATGATCACGCACGGCAACAGCCAGTCGATCCGGATCTTCTCGCGGGACACCGAATTCACCGGCGTGACGATCTCGCTCGCGCGCTCCTGATCGCCGCGCGGCGGTTCACGTCGTTTCACGTGGCGACGGCGTCACGTGGCGACAGCGCGAATCTGGTCGGGCCGCAGGCGCGGCGAGCCTTGCCCACGTTCCGCCTGCTTGATCAGCTCGACGATGCGCGCCGACAGCGGGGCCGCGAGCCCGCGGCGACGGGCGATGTCGACGATCACGCCCTGCAGGAAATCGATCTCGGTCGGACGTCCGCGATCGAGGTCGTCCGACATCGACGACCGGGCGGTCGGATCGATCCTGATCATCCGGCCGGCAATCAATCTGAAGGCCCAATCCGGCAGGCGCAGGATATGCGGCGTCCAGGACGCCGGAAGCGGCGTGGGCGCGACCGGCGCGATGCCTTCGGCCAAAGTTGCCGTCAGCGCCTCGGCGATCTGGTCGGCCAGCAACCGCCGCCACGGCCGCTGCGACAGCTCTTCCCGAAGCGGCAGGCCGGACAGCGCATTGAGCGCATTGTTGAGGTTGACCAGCAGTTTGCCCCATTGCACGGCGACGATATCGACGGAGGATCGCAGCTTCAGGTCCGGCACCGACAGCCGCTCGGCGGTCGAGGCCGCGTCCGACTGCACCACGATGTCGCCCGAGCTCGAACGGTGGAAGCGGCCGTTGCCCATCGCCACCACGTTGAAGGGCACCATCCCGGCAAGAATGCCGTGGCCGGAGAGATGCTTCTGCAGCGTCGCCACATTGGACACGCCGTTCTGCAGACTGACGATGATCGCGTCGGTCGGCGCGTAGGCGGCCACCGTCGCCGCCATCGCCGCGGTATCGGCGCTCTTGACGCACACCAGCACGATGCCGGCCTCGCGCAGGATGACCGCATCGTCCGAGATCGCGATCGAGGCCGAGGGCAATCGCCGGTCCACGCCCTCGAAGCTGGTGAGCCGCAACCCGTTGGCGCGGACCTCCTCGATCACCCGCGGCCGCGCCAGAAAGCGAACCGGCAGTCCGCCCGCGGCCAGCATGCCGCCGACAAAACAGCCGATGCTTCCGGCGCCGGCCACAACGATTGGTCTCGCCGCGTTCATCCTGGTCCACCGCTCACTATCGCTTCGCCCGCGATCCTAATCCTCTCTTGCTAACACAAGGAGACAACGGGTCCGCGAATATAGAATGATTATGACCATGCTGCCCGTTTCCATTGCCAGGGCCGATGTCCGTCTTGTCACTTTCATGACGCACCACTATCCTTGCCCCCGAGGGCTGGCATGACAGGAGATCGCAATGGGACTGCTTGATGTTCTGAACGGCATGCAAAACGGCCCGCGCGGACCGAGCACGCCGGGCCAGGGCGGGATGTCGCCGATCACCATGGCGATCCTGGCCTTGCTGGCCTACAAGGCCGTCAAAAAGATCAGCGCGAACAATACCTCGGCGGCCCCCGCGGGCCCCGCGCCGACCCAGGCCTCGGCGCCGGGAAGCAGCGGCGGCGGGCTCGGCGGACTGCTTTCGGGCGGGCTCGGCGGACTGCTCGCCGGCGGCGCCGCGGGAAGCATTCTCAGCAGCGGCCTTGGCGATATTGTCAAGCAGCTGCAGGAAGGCGGCCATGGCGAGACCGCGAATTCCTGGGTCGGGCCGGGCGCCAACAAGGCGATTTCCCCCACCGACCTCGGCAATGCGCTGGGCGCCGACCAGATCAGTTCGCTGATGTCGCAGAGCGGCCTGTCGCGCGACGAATTGCTGCAGGGACTGAGCCAGCATCTGCCGGAAGTGGTGCATCAGCTCACGCCCGACGGCCGGCTGCCGACCGAGCAGGAAGCGGCGCGCCTGATCTAGCAATCCGCGCCCGCGTCACGGCGGGATATCTCCTCATCAAGACAGGGAAGGTGGCCATGCACGGCATTATCGGGATCATCGTCGTCGGCTTTGTCGCCGGCATCATCGCGCGGCTGATTTCGCCCGGTCCGAACAATCCGAAGGGATTTCTGCTGACCACCGTTCTCGGCATCGTCGGCGCGTTTCTCGCGACCTTCATCGGACAGGCCATCGGCCATTATGGCCCCGACCAGGGCGCCGGCTTCATCGCCGCCACCCTGGGCGCGATCGTGGTGCTGTTCATCTGGAACCGGCTGGTCGCCGCCCATGTGATTCCTGATCACGGGCTGTGACGCGCCTTTGCGGGCGCGCCGGATCCGCGCATGCGGACCGGTGAACAGGCTATCCGGCATCTCCGTGTTAAGCTCCTCATCCTGAGGAGCCCGCGCGCCCGAGCAGGCCGTTGCGAACGACGAAAATATCGCGGGCGTCTCGAAGGATGAGGCCAAAGGGACTCGATGGCCTCATGGTTCGAGACGGCGCAGAGCGCCTCCTCACCATGAGGAAATACCTTCAGGGCCGCTTCGCAACGCCCCGGAATGACGCTCAACGAGAAAGTTCTTCGGTCGCCCGCTACGTCGCCAGGTGCATGCCGGCGTCCATCCTGACCAGTTCGCCGGTCATGTGCGCGGAAGCCGGGCCGGCCAGGAAGCAGACCAGGTTGGCGATGTCGGTTGCGGTCGAGGCGACCCGAAGCGGCACTTTCTGCGTGACCATGTCGCGGACCCGGGTTGCGGCCTCGGCTCCGCGCCCCTTTTCGAACCACAGCGTGTCGATATAGCCGGGACACACCGCGTTGACCCGGATCTTCGGCGCCAGCGCCCGCGCCAGCGCCAGCGTCATGGCGTTGAGCCCGCCCTTGCTCGCCACATAGGCGAGCGAGGAGCCGACGCCGCTGGTGCCGGCGATCGACGAGATGTTGACCACCGCCGACGCGCGCTGCGCCACGCGCGCCCCTTCCTCGAGCAGCGTCCGCGCCGCGCGCACCATCTGGAACGGCCCGATGGTGTTGACCGCATAGATGCGCTGGAAATCCTCCGCCGACAATTGGTCCATCAGGCCATGATCCACGTGCTTGGTGGTGCCGGCATTGTTGATGAGCACGTCGAGCCCGCCCCACGGCGCCGCCGCGGCGACGATGCGCCGGCAATCCTCGTCGCGCGAGACGTCGCCCTGGACCACGACCACCTCGGCGCCGCGATCGCGACATTGCTTGGCGGTGTCCTCAGCCGCGGCCTGGCTCGACGCGTAGTTGATCACCAGCCGCGCACCGGGTGTCGCGAGACCCAAGGCCGTCGCCGCTCCCAATCCCGAC
Source organism: Xanthobacteraceae bacterium (assembly GCA_052326245.1). Lineage (GTDB taxonomy): Bacteria > Pseudomonadota > Alphaproteobacteria > Rhizobiales > Xanthobacteraceae > Bradyrhizobium_A. The sequence goes on from JBKQQE010000246.1 coordinate 20,512, forward strand.
GCCGATCCCGTGATGATTGCGCGCATGCCGGCCATCGCCTCTTCCTCCCTTTATGTTGATGTTTGCGACCGGCCCAGGCGGTCAAAGCGCGGGCAGCGGCGCGAATGAGGCGCACACGGTAACCGCTGCCGGCGCCCGACAACAGGGATTTGATGCACGGGAACGGCGTTCGGCCCGGATGCGGGGCTCATGTTCCCGCCGCAGGTGCCAATGCGGCAGCGCAGCTTGTCAGCCGCCGCCCTTTTCCGCATCATGCGAGATCAACGCGGACGCCCCATGTCCCTTTCTGGGAATGAGAAGCGTGTCTCGTCCGGGAGGTTCTGTGTCTGAGAGCGAAAACATCGTCGTCGAGACCGCGCAGCGGATGTTCGCGGACCTCGCCGACGCCCAAACCATCATCGCGTCGAAGGGCGACGGCTGGAAGGCGCCGCTGTGGAGCGCGCTGTCGGAAGCCGGCCTGACGCTGCCGTGGATCGCGGAAGCCCATGGCGGCTCCGGCGCCGACCTTGCCACCGGATTCGCCGTGCTGCAGGCCGCGGGCCGCGCCGCGCTCGCGGTGCCGCTTGCGGAGACCATGATCGCGGGCTGGCTGCTGGAACAGGCCGGACTTGCCTCCCCCGCTGAAGCCATGACGGTCGCCCCGGTGCAGCCGAAGGGCCGCATCGCCCTCGACAGTGACGGCCGGCTGAGCGGGCGCGTCCGCAACGTGCCGTTCGCCGCCGACGTGCGCCATGTCGCCGTGCTCGCGACCACCGCGAGCGGCGCGCCGGTGATCGCGCTCGCCGACACCGGCGCCTGCCAGATCGCCGCCGGCAAGACGCTGGCGGGCGACGCCAGCAACAGCGTGACCTTCGATCGCGTCAAGCCGGCCATCCAGGCGCCGGCGCCGGCGGGATTCGACCCGGCCGCGCTGCTCTTGATGGGCGCCACCGCCCGCAGCCTGCAGATCGCCGGCGCACTGGAGACCGCGCTGGACATCACCGTCCGCTACGCCAACGAGCGGGTGGCGTTCGAGAAGAAGCTGGCGAAATTCCAGGCCATCCAGCACAGCCTGGCGCGGTTCGCCGGCGAGGTTTCCGCGGCGGTGTCGGCGGCCGGATCTGCCGCCGAAACGCTGGCCGGCGGCGCCGTCGCCGGCGACGCGCTGTTCCTCGAAGTCGCCGCCGCCAAGATCCGCTGCGGCGAGGCCGCCGAAGTCGGCGCCGCCATCGCCCACCAGGTCCACGGCGCCATCGGCTTCACCAGCGAGCACATCCTGCACCGCTACACGCTGCGCGCGCTGTCGTGGCGCGACGATTTCGGCGCCGAAAGCCACTGGGCCGCGGAGCTGGGACAGCGCGTCGCGGCGCTGGGCGCCGACGAACTCTGGCCGCTGGTGGCCTCGCGATGATCGCTACTCCGGAGCACCCGCCGTCATGACCGCCGCCCTGACCTTCGAGCCGATCCGCCTGCCGCCGGAATGCGAAGAGCTGCGGCGGGAGGTTCGCGCCTTCCTCGCCGCGGAAATTTCCGCCGGCACCTTCTCGCCGCAACGGGCGCAGAAGAGCGACGACACCGACGCGCCGGGCTTCAGCAAGCGCGTCGGCGAGCGCGGCTGGATCGGTATGACCTGGCCGAAGAAATACGGCGGCCACGAGCGCAGCTTTCTCGAACGCTACGTGGTCACCGAGGAGATGCGGGTGGCCAACGCGCCGGTGCGGCGGTTCTTCGTCGCCGACCGCCAGAGCGGGCCGGTGCTGATCCGCTACGCCAGCGAGCGCATCAAGATGGACATCCTGCCGCGGATCTGCCGCGGCGAGGTCTGCTTCGCCATCGGCATGAGCGAGCCGAATTCGGGCTCCGACCTGTTCGCCGCCAAGACCAAGGCCACCAAGACCGACGGCGGCTGGCTCATCAACGGCACCAAGATCTGGACCACCTCGGCCCATGTCGCCGACTACATGCTCGGCATCTTCCGCACCTCGCCGCCGACCAAGGAGAATCGCCGCCACGGCCTGACCCAGTTCCTCGTTGACATGAAAACGCCGGGTATCACGGTCAATCCGATCGGGCAGATCACCGGCAAGTCCGACTTCAACGAGGTGGTGTTTCAGGACGCCTTCATCCCCGACGATCATTTGCTCGGCGAGATCGACGGCGCCTGGAAGCAGGCGACCAGCGAGCTCGCTTATGAGAGAAGCGGTCCGGAGCGCTTTCTCGAAACCTATTACGTGCTCACGGAGCTCGTCCGCGCCATCGGATCGAATCCGGATTCGCGCAGCGCCGA
>JBKQQE010000247.1:0-12929 GCA_052326245.1 Xanthobacteraceae bacterium
TCGTCACCCGAAAGGCTATCGCGGTTGCATGGGCTTGGCCCTTGGCGGCCGAACTAAAACGATTATAAACCGAGCCCAAGGGCCGTGTTTGTGCAGACGCGAAGCTCGCGTCTTGCGGTGCAGGCAGGGTCGCCCTCCATGTCCAATCAGGATTGCCCCCGATGACCTCCCTCGACAGCTTCAAGTGCCGGAAGACCCTCAAGGTCGGCGCCAAGACCTATGTCTATTACAGCCTTCCCGCCGCCGAGAAGAACGGTCTGAAGGGCATCTCGCGGCTGCCATTCTCGATGAAGGTGCTGCTGGAGAACCTGCTGCGCCATGAGGACGGCCGCACCGTCAAGAAGGCGGACATCCAGGCGGTGGCGAAATGGGCGCGCACGCGCAAGCTGCAGCACGAGGTCGCGTTCCGCCCGGCGCGCGTGCTGATGCAGGACTTCACCGGCGTGCCGGCGGTGGTCGATCTGGCGGCGATGCGCAACGCCATGCAGGCGCTCGGCGGCGACGCCGAGAAGATCAACCCGCTGGTGCCGGTCGATCTCGTCATCGATCACTCGGTGATCGTCAATTTCTTCGGCAACAACGCCGCCTTCGGCAAGAACGTCGCCGAGGAATACAAGCAGAACCAGGAGCGCTACGAGTTCCTGAAATGGGGCCAGAGCGCGTTCTCGAACTTCTCCGTGGTGCCGCCCGGCACCGGCATCTGCCACCAGGTCAATCTCGAATACCTGGCGCAGACGGTGTGGACCCGGAAGGAGAAGCTCACCATCGGCAAGAAGACCGGCACCTTCGAGGTCGCCTATCCCGACACGCTGGTCGGCACCGATTCGCACACCACCATGGTCAACGGCCTCGCCGTGCTGGGCTGGGGCGTCGGCGGCATCGAGGCGGAAGCCGCGATGCTCGGCCAGCCGCTGTCGATGCTGCTGCCGGAAGTGATCGGCTTCAAGCTCAAGGGCGCGCTGAACGAAGGCGTCACCGCCACCGACCTGGTGCTCACCGTGACGCAGATGCTGCGCAAGAAGGGCGTGGTCGGCAAGTTCGTCGAGTTCTTCGGCCCCGGCCTCGACCACCTGTCGGTCGCCGACAAGGCCACCATCGGCAACATGGCGCCGGAATACGGCGCGACCTGCGGCTTCTTCCCGGTCGACAAGGAAACCATCGACTATCTCAAGGTGTCGGGCCGCGCCGCGGCGCGCGTCGCGCTGGTCGACAAGTATGCCAAGGTCCAGGGCCTGTTCCGCACCGCCAAGACGCCCGACCCGGTGTTCACCGAGACGCTGGTGCTCGACCTCGCCGACGTGGTGCCGTCGATGGCCGGACCGAAGCGGCCCGAGGGCCGCGTCGCGCTGCCGGCGGTGGCCGAAGGCTTCGCCGCGGCGATGGCCAGCGAGTACAAGAAGGCCGCCGATTCTGCCCATCGTTATCCGGTCGAGGGCCGCAACTTCGATCTCGGCCACGGCGACGTGGTGATCGCGGCGATCACCTCCTGCACCAACACCTCGAACCCGAGCGTGCTGATCGGCGCCGGCCTGTTGGCGCGCAACGCCGCGGCCAGGGGCCTGGTCGCGAAGCCGTGGGTGAAGACCTCGCTGGCGCCGGGCAGCCAGGTGGTCGCCGAGTATCTGGCCAATTCGGGCCTGCAGAAGGACCTCGACAAGGTCGGCTTCAACCTGGTCGGCTTCGGCTGCACCACCTGCATCGGCAATTCGGGTCCGCTGCCAGAGGAGATCTCGAAGTCGATCAACGACAACGGCATCGTCGCCGCGGCGGTGCTGTCGGGCAACCGCAACTTCGAAGGCCGCGTCTCTCCGGACGTGCAGGCGAACTACCTCGCCTCGCCGCCGCTGGTGGTCGCCTATGCGCTCGCCGGCACCGTGACCAAGGATCTCAGCAAGGAGCCGCTCGGCACCGGCCGCGACGGCAAGCCGGTCTATCTCAAGGACATCTGGCCGACCAACAAGGAGATCAACGCCTTCATCAAGAAGTTCGTGACCTCGAAGATCTTCAAGAAGAAATACGCCGACGTGTTCAAGGGCGATACCAACTGGCGCAAGATCAAGACCGTGAAGAGCGAGACCTATCGCTGGAACATGGGCTCGACCTACGTGCAGAACCCGCCGTATTTCGAGGGCATGAAGCAAGAGCCCGAGCCGATCACCGATATCGTCGACGCGCGCATCCTCGCCATCTTCGGCGACAAGATCACCACCGACCACATCTCGCCCGCGGGCTCGATCAAGCTGACCTCGCCGGCCGGCAAGTATCTGTCGGAGCACCAGGTGCGGCCCGCCGACTTCAACCAGTACGGCACGCGGCGCGGCAACCACGAGGTGATGATGCGCGGCACCTTCGCCAACATCCGCATCAAGAACCAGATGCTGAAGGGCGCCGACGGCAACGTGCCGGAAGGCGGCCTGACCCGGCACTGGCCCGACGGCGAGCAGATGACGATCTACGATGCCGCCATGAAGTATCAGCAGGAGAAGGTTCCGCTGGTGGTGTTCGCCGGCGCCGAATACGGCAACGGCTCGTCGCGCGACTGGGCCGCCAAGGGCACCCGGCTGCTCGGCGTGCGCGCCGTGGTGTGCCAGAGCTTCGAGCGCATCCATCGCTCCAACCTAGTCGGCATGGGGATCCTGCCGCTGACCTTCGAGGATGGTACCTCGTGGCAGTCGATCGGGCTCAAGGGCGACGAGCAGGTCACGATTCGCGGCCTGCAGGGCGATCTCAAGCCGCGGCAGACGCTGTCCGCCGACATCGTCTCGCGCGACGGCTCGCTGAAGCGGGTGCCGCTGCTGTGCCGGATCGATACGCTGGACGAGCTCGAATATTTCCGCAACGGCGGCATTTTGCAGTACGTTATCAGGCAACTGGCGGCGTGAGGACCGTGGCCGCCCTCACCGCGAAGTGAGTAGAAGGTGAACGGGAGGCGGCCTATGACAGGGCCGCCTTCGTCGTCAGGGAGGCCCGGAGCGCGTTGCTCCGGCTGGCTGCTAGCGGAGGGCGCGTCTCGCGTCGCAAGACCCGATGATCATCCCCGTCGCATATCTGCAGGTCTCGAAGTGGTCTTGTATCGCGGGCGCCATCGCGGTGGTGGCGCTGGCGGGTCGTGCCTTCGCCGATCCGCGCGCGGTGGTGGAACTGTTCACCTCGCAGGGCTGCTCGTCGTGCCCGGCCGCCGACAAGGTGCTCGGCGATCTGGCGCGTGATCCCTCCCTGATCGCGCTCAGCCTGCCGATCGACTATTGGGATTATCTCGGCTGGAAGGACACGCTCGCCGATACGCGGTTCTCGGCGCGGCAGCGCGCCTATTCCCACATGCGCGGCGATCGCGAGGTCTATACCCCGCAGGCCGTGGTCAACGGCACCGTGCATGTGCTCGGCAGCGATCGCGCCGGCATCGAGGAGGCGGCGGCGCGCACCCACGGCGACGCCGAGGTGATGAGCGTGCCGGTTTCGATCAACCAGGCCAACAGCGCGCTCAACGTCACCGTGGCCGAAGGCCACGGCCCGCTCGTCCATGGCGAGGTCTGGGTCTGCGCGGTGTCCAAGGCGGTTGCGATCCGGATCGGGCGTGGCGAAAACCGCGGCCGCGAGGTGACCTACCACAACGTGGTGCGCAACTGGCTCAAGGTCGGCGACTGGACCGGCAAGGCCGGCAGCTGGTCGGTGCCGCTGGAGAACATCAAGAGCGATGGCGTCGACGCCGCGGTGGTCTATGTTCAGGACGGCAACCGTGATCGGCCGGGGCCGATGCTCGGCGCCGCGTTCACCACGCTGCACTGAAACTTGAGCTGTAGCTTTCTGTCGCGCCTGCGCATGACCGCGCGTCTAGAGCGCTTTCCAGATCACTTGCCGATCTTTCCGTCATGGCCGGGCAGCGCGATCCGTCTCTGACGGATCGCTAGGACTAAGGTCTCCCGGCCATCCACGTCTTAGTCGTTGCGCGGCTGTGAAGACGTGGATGCTCGGCACAAGGCCGGGCATGACGGTGCAAGACAGAAGCTGACGGAAAACCCGGCTCAAAAAGAAAAAGGCCGGCTTGCGCCAGCCTCAGAGTGGTCTTGCTTGTCTGTCCTGCGACGGGCCCGGTCCTTGACACCCCGGGGGGCTGGGGGCTGAGGAATCCGGAATGCGAAAGAACCGGGCCAGCGCAGTGACAACGTTATCGCCGGTCACGGCGGCACCGCCTTGGCCGAATTCAGGCGCTTTCGTGATTTCGCTAACATCGCCGTGAGCGGTCGCCGGGCTCGGCCCTGGCATTGCGGTCGGCCGCGGCCGGCGATTTTGTGCCGGCCGGGGGGCGCCGGCACTCTTGCGCTGGCGCGGCGGCGGGTCTTTCATGGCAGGCAAATGACAGGAGGCGCCGCATGGAGCTGATTTCCGGGGAGAGTGAACCCGGCGAGAGCCGCGGGACGGAGCGCGCGGTCGCTGCCGTCCCGGTTCCGAGCCGGGTGACGTTCAACCGTCTCGAACTCAACCGTATCCTCAACCTCTACGGACGCATGGTGGCCGAGGGCGAGTGGCGCGACTACGCGATCGACTTCCTGAAGGATCGCGCGGTGTTCTCGATCTTCCGCCGCGCCTCCGAGGTGCCGCTGTATCGCGTGGTCAAGGAACCCAGGCTGGCGCGCAAGCAGGGCGCCTACAGCGTGGTTGCGGCCAGCGGCCTGATCCTGCGTCGCGGTCAGGATCTCGACCGCGTGCTGCTGGCAATCGACCGCAAGCTGTCGGTGGTGTGATCACAGGCGCCTCCCGCCGCGGCGGGACGCCGGTCACAGCGCGCGCTGCATCAGCACGGTGTCGAGCCAGCGGCCGAACTTGAAGCCGACTTCCTGAAACGTGCCGACCATCTGGAACCCGGCGCGGGCGTGAACCGCGATCGAGGCGGCGTTGGCGGAATCGCCGATCACCGCGATCATCTGGCGAAAGCCGCGGCTCGCGGTCTCCGCCACCAGGCGCTCGAGCAGGGCGAGCCCGATGCCGCGCCGGCGCGCCTCGGTGGCGAGATAGATCGAATTCTCGACCGTGAAACGATAGGCCGGCCGCGCCCGATAGGGGCCGGCATAGGCGTAGCCCATGAGCTTGCCGTCGGCGACCGCGACCAGCCAGGGAAAGCCTCCCGCCGCCAGGTCGTCGAAACGCGCGGTCATTTCCGCAAGGCTGGGCGGGTCGAGTTCGAAGGTCGCGGTGCCGGTCTCCACCGCCTCGGCATAGATCGCGGTGATGGCGGCGAAATCGGCCGCGACGGCGGGCCTGAGCGTGATCTCTGACATGATCTCTGACATCGGCCGCATTTTTAGACCAGGACCGGCCCGCCGCCCACTGCTTTCAACGAAGCCAAGGCCTTGCACAAACAAAAACCCCGGCGCGGGCGCCGGGGTTTTGCTTGGCCGTCGCGCATGCGGTCAGTCGCGCTGTCCGAGCAGCTGCAGCAGCAGCGTGAACAGGTTGATGAAGTTGAGGTAGAGCGACAGCGCGCCGGTGATCGCGGCGCGTTCGGCGATGTCGCCGCCGGCGCTGGCATAGCCGTAGATGTATTCGTTCTTCAGGCGCTGGGTGTCCCAGGCGGTGAGACCGGCGAACACCAGCACCCCAATCACCGACACCGCGAACTGCAGCGCGGAGCTGGCGATGAACAGGTTGACCACGCTGGCGATGATGACGCCGAACAGGCCCATGATCAGGAACGATCCCATCGCCGTCATGTCGCGTTTGGTGCTGTAGCCGTAAAGGCTCAGCGCGCCGAACGAGGCCGCGGTGATGAAGAACACCCGCACGATCGAGGTGTGGGTATAGACCAGGAAGATCGACGACAGCGAGACGCCCATCAGCGCCGAGAACACCCAGAACAGCATCTGGGCGGTCGACGGCTGCAGCCGCTGAATGCCGAACGAAATGACGAACACCATCGCGAGCGGCGCGAAGATGAACAGCCACTTCAGCGGGCTGACGTACATCGCGACGCCGAACGACGTCAGGTAGGTGTTGCCGATGTGGGCCGCGGCGCCGCTCGGGTCGGTGGTCACGGCGGCCATGTACACGCCAAGCGCGGCGAGGCCGGTGATGGCCAGCCCGATCGACATGTAGTTGTAGATCTTCAGCATGTAGGAGCGCAGGCCGGCATCCACGGCCGCGCTGTCCACGCGTCCGGCGGCCCGGCCGAACGGCGAAGAATAATTACGGTCCAAGTTCGACATGGTCGAAACCTCGTTGTTGTCCGGCGCTCACTGTGGGGCAGGGCGGCCGACACGAACCCTATCCCAGAACCAGCGCGCCGCTGACATTAAATTTGCGTTAAGTTTCCGCATCATGCCGGCGGACCGAGGCTGGGCCCCTGTCAGAACGATATGTGGGAAACTAGCACAGTCGCCGCAAGCTTCGAGGCGCGGCCGAATGTCGCGAGCGACTCGGTAAACGGCAGCGCAGGCAAATCCGGCCTGCGCCGCAATTGTCACAAATTGCGCAGGATCGGCGCCGGCTTCTGGCTGAGCGCAAACCATGTCCCGATCAGGCCGAGCCCGACGCTGACCACGAGCGCGGCGAGCACCACCGCGACCGCGCTGGTCGCCTGCCAGACGAAAGTCAGTGTCATCAGCCGGGTCACGATCAGCCACGCGGCAGTGGTGCCGGCCATGACGCCAAATACCGCGGTGGCGAGCCCGATCAGCAGGTATTCGAGGGCATAGGCGCCGATCAGGCGGGCGCGGGTGGCGCCGAGCGTCTTCAGGATCACGGCGTCATAGACGCGCTGCCGGTGCCCGGCTGCCAGCGCGCCGGCCAGCACCAGCATTGCGGCAACCAGCGTCACCGCGCTGGCGCCGCGCATGCCCAGGACCAGGTTTTTCACCACGGCGCCCAGCGCGGCGATGGCGTCGCGCACCCGCACGCTGGTCACCATCGGATAGCGCTGTGCGACCGCCTTGATGATCGCGGCGTCGGCGGCGGCGCTCGGCTGCGCTTCCGACAGCGTCGCGAGGTGGGTATGGGGCGCGCCGGCGAAGGTGTTGGGGGTGAACACCAGCACGAAATTGATTCCCATGCTCTGCCAGTCGACGGCGCGCATGTTGGCGATGGTCGCGGTGATGTTGCGGCCGAGCACGTTGACGGTGACGCTGTCGCCGAGCTTGAGCCCGAGCCCGTCGGCGATCCGCTTTTCCATCGAGACCAGCGGCGGGCCGCTGTAGCCCGCGCTCCACCACTGGCCTTCGACCACCGTGGAGCCCTTGGGGATCTCGTCGGTATAGGTCAGGCCGCGGTCGCCCTCCAGCGCCCATTCGGCATTGCCCGTCGACTTCACCGCTTCGGCGGCAACACCCTTCACGGCGGTGATGCGGCCGCGCAGCATCGGCACGCGCTCGATATGCGACCCGGGCGCGCTGGCCTGCAGGAACGCGCCGAACTGGTCGGCCTGGGCGGCGGGGATATCGAGAAAGAAGAACGCCGGCGCGTGGTCGGGCAGCGCCGCCTCGAACTGGCGGCGCAGGTTGCCGTCGATCTGCGAGATCGTCACCAGCACGGTCAGCCCGAGCCCGAGCGACAGCACCACCGAGGGGGTCAGGGCGCCGGGCCGGTGGATGTTGCCGATCGCGAGCCGCAGCCCGGTGGAGCGGACCCGCGGCAGCCGCCGCGCCACCGCCATTACCGCCGTCGCGACCAGCCGCAGCAGCGCCAGCACCACCACCGCCGCGGCGACGAACACGGCGGCGACGGTCTTGTCATAGGCGAGCCCGATCGCGGTCGCGATGAGGAGCGCGATCACCGCCGCCATCAGGGCGAGATAGCGGCGCTGCGGCCAGCGCGCGCTGCTGGTCACGGTGTCGCGAAACAGCGCGGCCACCGCGACGTCGTGAACGCGGCCGAGTGGCCACAGCGCGAAGGCGAGCGCGGTCAGAAGGCCGTAGACCAGCGACAGCGCCAGTTCACCCGGATGCAGGGTCGCCTCGATCGGCAGCGGCATGATCCGGCCGAACGCGGCGGCGATGACGAACGGAAGCGCGGCGCCGATGGCGAGCCCGATGGCGGCGCCGGCCAGCGCCAGCAGGATCACCTGGGCGAGATAGATCGCGAACACGTCGCGGCTGGTGGCCCCCAGCGATTTCAGCACCGCGATCGTATCGCGACGCCGGTCGATGTGGCTCTTCACCGCATTGGCGACGCCGACGCCGCCGACCAATAGCGCGGCGAGGCCGACCAGCGTCAGAAACTGGGTGAAGCGTTCGATGCTGCGTTCGAGCTGCGGGGAGGCGTTGTCGCGCGAGCGGATCTCCCAGCCGGCGTCCGGCAGCGCCGCGCGGGCCTCCGCCACCAGCGCCTGGGTCGCGCGGCTGCCGGGGGCGCCGGGCAATTTGACGCGGTAGATCCAGCGCACCAGGCTGCCCGGCTGCAACAGGCCGGTGGCGCGCAGGCCGGCATCGCTGATCATGAAGCGCGGCCCGAAGCCGACGCCGCCGAGCAGCTTGTCGGGTTCGGCGTCGATCACGCCGGCGATGACGAAATTCGCAGCCGCGATGGAGACGCGATCGCCCACCTTGACGCCGAGCCGGGCCAGCAAGGCCGGGTCGGCGACGGCGCCGAACGCGTCGTCGCGGTGCGCCAGCAGGTCGGGCAGCGGCCGCGGCGGTTCGAGCTTGACCGCGCCGAGCAGCGGATAATGGTCGTCGACGGCCTTGACCTCGGCCAGCGCGAAGTCGCCGCTCGGCGCCTTCACCATGGCGCGCAGCGAGGCGGTCGCCGCGACCTCGCCGCGGGCCTGCAGGAACGCCAGTTCCGCGGGGGCGGCCTCGCGCTGGATCAGCGCGAACGACGCATCGCCGCCCAGCAGCATGCGGCCCTGCCGCGACAGGCCGTCGCCAAGACTGGCGGCGACCGATCCGACGCCGGCGATGGCCATGACGCCGAGCGCGATGCAGGCGAGGAACACATAGAAGCCGCCGAGGCCGCCGCGCAGCTCGCGCAGCGCATAGCGTAGCGCGAGCATGCCGAGCTGCGGCCGCGACACCGCGGCGGGCGCGGAGGTGGCGTCGAGGGCGAGCGTCATGACGCCGCCGGCGCGAGGGCGCCGTGGCGGTGGCCGGCCATGCCGTCGATCGCGCCGGAGCGCAGCCGCACCACCCGGTCGCAGCGCCGCGCCAGCGCCGCGTCGTGGGTCACCAGCACCAGGGTCATGCCGCGGTCGCGCTGCTTGTTGAACATCAGCTCGACGATCTGCTCGCCGGTGGATTCGTCGAGGTTGCCGGTGGGCTCGTCGGCGACCAGGATCGCGGGGTCGGGGGCGAGCGCGCGTGCCAGCGCGACCCGCTGCTGCTCGCCGCCGGACAGCTGCGCCGGGTAGTGATTGAGGCGCTCGCCCAGTCCGACGGAAGCGAGTTCCCGCGCCGCGCGCGCGAACGCGTCGTCGCGTCCCGCGAGTTCGAGCGGCACCGCGACATTTTCCAGCGCGGTCATGGTCGGGATCAGATGGAACGACTGGAACACGATGCCGACGTGGCGGCCGCGAAAGCGCGCCAGCGCGTCTTCGTTCAGGCTATTGAAAGCCACGCCCGCGACCACCACCTCGCCTTGATCGGGGCGCTCAAGTCCGGCCATGACCATCAACAGGGTCGATTTGCCGGACCCGGAGGCGCCGATCAGGCCGACCGCTTCTCCGGCGCCAACCCGCAGGCTGATGTCCTTGAGGATGTGGACCCGCGCGGCACCCTCGCCGAGCGAGAGGTTGACGTGGGAGATGATGATCGGGTCCGGCCCGGCGGCTGGTCCGGATGAAGCAGGTGGGGTGAGGGTGTCCATGACCTCGTCATATGGGAGTTATCGGCGCGCGGTCGAGTGGTGCGCGGCCGAGCGCCGCGGTTCGCGGGCGGCCATGACCATGGTTGCGGCTCTCGCGGGCGCTTTGATGGCGACGTGGCTGGCGCTGGCGCCGGCGGTGGCGCAACCCCTCAAACTCGCCATGCTGGGTGATTCGCTGACCGCCGGCTATGGCCTGCCGGCCGCCGCGGCGTTCCCGGCCCGCCTACAAAAGGCTTTGGAAAACAAAGGGATAGAAGTAGCAATCAGCAACGCCGGGGTGTCCGGCGACACCGCCTCGGATGGCCGCGACCGGCTCGATTGGTCGATTCCCGAAGGCACCGACGCGGTCATCGTCGAGCTCGGCGCCAACGACGCCCTGCGCGGGCTCGACCCGGCGCTGACGCGGGCGGCGCTGGAGGACATCATCAAGCGGCTGCGCGCGCGCGGCATCGCCGTGATGCTGTGCGGCATGTACGCGCCGCGCAATCTCGGGCCGGACTACGTGGCGAAATTCGACCCGATCTATCCCGAACTGGCGCGGGCCTATGGGCTGACGCTGTATCCGTTCTTTCTCGACGGCGTCGCCGGCGACGCCAAATTGACCCAGCCCGACGGGCTGCATCCCTCGGCCGAGGGCGTCGACGTCATCGTGGCGCGGATATTGCCGACGGTGGAGGCGTTTGTCGGCGCCACTGTGCAGCACCGCAGTTGACCGGCGGCCGTCGGCGCGGCCGCGCGCCGCGCGTTTTCCCAGCTGTGGAACTGTGCTCTTCGCACTGTCACCCAGCTGCGATAAAAAAGAATTGTCACTGATTCGTGGTCTGCGTTCGCATCGAGGATCCTGTGATGCCGCGTCTCTTTACCGGACTGGAAATTCCTTCCGATATCGGACAAACCCTTTCGAGTTTACGCGGTGGCCTGCCAGGGGCGCGTTGGATCGACCCGGAAAATTACCACGTCACCCTGCGCTTCATCGGCGATATCGACGGCGTCGTCGCCAACGACATCGCCTCGACCCTGTTCCGGGTCAACCGCAAGCCCTTCGAGGTCGCGTTAAAGGGGCTGGCGGCCTTCGGCGGCAAGAAGCCCCGGGCGGTGGTGGCCGCGGTGGCGCCCAGCCGGCCGCTGATGGAATTGCAGGCCGAACTGGAACGGCTGATGCAGCGGGTCGGGCTCGATCCGGAAGGGCGCAAATTCACCCCCCATGTCACGCTGGCCCGATTGCGCGACGCCTCCAACCAGGATGTGGCAGACTATCTGTCGGTCCGGGGCTATTTCCCGACCCGGGTGTTCACGGCGTCGCGCTTCGTGCTGTTTTCCTCGCGCTCGTCGGTCGGCGGGGGCCCCTATATTGTCGAGGATTCCTACGCCCTGACCGAATGATATCTAGGCGATTCCAGCCGGCCATGCCCCCGCGCATGGCCGCCTGCGCGCTGCCCCCTTGCATTTCTGGCGATTGTTTGGCGGGTAGGGCAGGCCTTTTTCTTTCCGGGCCAGTGTCCCGGTTCTGACATTCGCATTGCCTTGCGGCCAGCTCCGTTGCGAATGTCAGAACCGAAGGACACTGGCAAATGTAAGATTTTAGTGCGGTTTTGGATTTGACATTCGCTTGGAAAACTCGCGGCAAAGTTTAAGCGAATGTCAAATCCACCGCACTATGTTTCTCCGGCAGGTTGGAACGGTCCGCAGCCAGGCCCGAAGGCCTTGGCCGCCCCGTTCATGATGTGCCGGGTTGTTCCCAAATGCTGATGGTTTCCGCATCGATGGTGTCGAGTTCGTCCGCCTCTTTCGCTGCCCGCTACCAGGCGCTGGTCGACAGCGGCGCGATCGAGGCCGATCCGGCGCAGGCGGCGATCGTCGATGCCTATGTGGCGCTGGAGCAGCGGCTCGCCGACTATCGACCCGGCGCCAAAAACGGCCTGCTCGGCCGACTGTTCGGCGGCGACAAAAAAGACAAGAAAAGCGGCGAGGGGGTGCAGGGCCTCTACGTGCATGGCGAGGTCGGTCGCGGCAAGACCATGCTGATGGACCTGTTCTTCGAATCGAGCCCGGTCGCGCACAAGCGCCGCGCCCATTTCCACGAGTTCATGGCCGACGTGCACGAGCGGATCTACGGCTTCCGGCAGAAGATCATGAGCGGCGAGATCGCCGACAGCGATCCGGTGCGGCTGACCGCGCAGAGCATCTTCGAGGAGACATGGCTGCTCTGTTTCGACGAGTTCCACGTCACCGACATTGCCGACGCGATGATCCTCGGGCGGCTGTTCGAGCGGTTGTTCGCGCTCGGCGTCGTGGTGGTGGCGACGTCGAATGTGGCGCCGGAAAATCTCTACAAGGGCGGCCTCAACCGCGCTTTGTTCCTGCCCTTCATCACCCAGATCGAACGTTCCATGGTGGTGCTGCGGCTCGATGCGCGCACCGATTTCCGGCTGGAAAAGCTCACCGGCGCCAAGGTCTGGCTGGTGCCGGCGGATGCCGCCGCGACCGCGGCGCTGGACAAGGCGTTCCTGCGGCTGACCGGCGGCGCCCATGCCGAGCCGCTCGATATTGTGATCAAGGGACGAACCCTGCACGTGCCGCGCGCGGCGCGTGGCGTGGCGCGCTTCACGTTCCAGGAACTATGCGAGGCGCCGCTGGCGCCGTCCGACTATCTGCGCCTCGCCCACGACTTTCATACCCTGGTGCTCGACCATGTCCCGGTGATGCAGTACGAGGAACGCAATCCCGCCAAGCGCTTCATCAGCCTGATCGACACCCTCTACGACAACGGCGTGAAGCTGCTGGCCTCGGCCGAGGCCGATCCGGTTTCGATATACCGGGCCAGCGAAGGCAATGAAGCCAACGAGTTCAAGCGCACCTCGTCACGGCTGATCGAGATGGGCTCGGAATCCTACCTGGCGCTGCCGCACGGCCGCGCCGATTCCATGGCCAGCGGGTCCTCGACCGGCCTGGTCGAAACCTGAGGTCCGGATGTCCCGGGGGCGCCCTACCGTCTTCACACATCTCGATCCGACCGAGAGGACCGTGGTTTGAGTCCTCCCTCCCCCCATGTGGGGGAGGGCCGGGGAGGGGGGGTAAACCGCATTCTCTGAAATTGATGTGAGGGCGTAGTGAGCGACCTGTCGCGCTGCGGATTCTCC
>JBKQQE010000248.1:0-7296 GCA_052326245.1 Xanthobacteraceae bacterium
AGGAAATTCACCGGACTGGAGCCGACACGGGCACCACCCATGACCGACACCGACGATACAGAAACCGACGACATTCCGATCAACCGGGACTTCCCGCTGGCGCACGGCGCGGTGGAGGAGGTGATCCCCGGGGTGCGCCGCATCGTCTGCAACAATCCGTCGCCGTTCACCTTCACCGGCACCGTGAGCTACATCGTCGGCCGCGGCAAGGTCGCGATCATCGATCCGGGCCCCGACAACGCGGCCCACGCCGCGGCGCTGCTCGAGGCCGTGCGCGGCGAGACCGTCAGCCATATCCTCGTCACCCATACCCACCGCGACCACTCGCCCAATACCGGGCGGATCAAGGCGGCGACCGGCGCTACCGTCTATGCGGAAGGCCCGCACCGGGCGTCGCGGCCGCGCCATGAAAGCGAGAAGGCCACGACCGAATCCGGCGCCGATCGCGATTTCATGCCGGACGTCCGGCTCAGGGACGGCGAGGTGATCGCCGGCGACGGCTGGGCGCTGGAGGCGGTCGCCACCCCCGGGCACACCGCCAACCATCTCGCCTTCGGCTGGCGCGAGCGCCAGGCGCTGTTCGTCGGCGACCACGTGATGGGATGGTCGACCTCCATCGTGGCGCCGCCGGACGGCTCGATGCCCGACTACATGGCGTCGCTGGAGAAGCTCGCCGGGCGCGGCGAAACGCTGTATTTCTCCGGCCACGGGCCCGAGATCCCCGATGCCCGGCGCTTCGTGCGGTTCCTGATCCGCCATCGCAAGGCGCGCGAAGCCTCGATCCTGCATCGCCTCGCCAAGGGCGAGACCGACATCCCGACCATGGTGCGCGCGATCTATATCGGCATCGACCCGCGGCTGATGGGCGCGGCCGGCTATTCGGTGCTGGCGCACCTGGAGGACCTGGTGGCGCGCGGCATCGTCGAGACCGACGGCGACGCCACCATCGACGGCCGCTATCGCTTGGCGCGTCCCTTGGCCTGATCCACCGCCGGCGCCGGCGGCTTCTTCACCGGCGCGACGTTGCTGTCGACCACGTTGTTGAGGTCGTCGATCAGCTTGGTCACGCGCGCGGCGTTGGTGCCAAGATCGTGCTCGAAGTAGCGCGACGACGAGCGGATGTCGACGCGCGAGCCGCTGCCGTCGGGCACGACGCGGATCGCCACGTCCTCGCGGAATCCCATGATCGGGGTGCGCGCCACCGCCTCGATCTTTCCGATCATGCGCGGCGGCTGCGGCGGCCGTTCGTCGATGATCAGCCACTTGCGGCGGGTGACGAGCTTCAGCGTGGCGTCGAACGCCGCCTGCGGCGACACGTCGAGGGTGACCGGCTCGATGTCGGGATAGGCCGCCTGCTGCTGCTCCGCCGAATACAGGCCGGCATAGGCGGCCGGGTTGGCGCCGTCGCCGGTGCGCAGCCGCGCCAGCGCGTCGAAGCGCGGCGGGTCGATCGGATCGGTGGTGATGTCGTGGATCGCCGGCAGCTTGCGGTACAGGACGCTGAGATAGGCCGGATAGGCGAGGATCGCGATGTCGATCACCAGCGCCAGCAGGATGCGGCCCATGCCGCGCGAGCCGTTCTGCCAGATCGCGACGAAGGCGGCGAAGGCGAGCAGGATCGACAGCGCCGCGAGCCCGAGCGCGCCGAAGAAGGTCGCCAGCGCCGGCTTGAATTCCAGGAACCCGAACCGGATCACCGCGATCGACGCCACCGTGGCGATCAGGGCGAACAGCGCCAGGTAGCGGGCCCAGCTGGCGAGCGCCGACACCGGCTCGGACTGGTAGGGCGAGGAGAACCTGCGGGCCATCGTGGTGTCCTGAAACCCGCTGCTTGCCAATGTCCTGGGTGGGATGGGCGGCACGATGCCGCTTCCGTCCCACGCGGTGAGACCATGGCGGGTCGATAAATTCAAGTCTCGCGTGACATCGTCATCTTCTCCGTCATGCCCGGCCATAGCAGTCGGCCTTGCGCAGACTGCGTAAACTTGTCTGCGCTGCCGGGCATCCACGTCTTTGCAGCATCACAGCGAGAAAGACGTGGATGGCCGGGAGACCTCAGTCCTAGCGATCCGTCAGAGACGGATCGCGCTGCCCGGCCATGACGAATCAACTAACCGTGGCTGCCCCGCTCACGCCGCGGCGGTCGGGAACGCGTAGGCCTTGAACTGGTCGCGCAGCGCGGTCTTGAGGATCTTGCCGGTCGCGGTGTGGGGAATCCCGGTGACGAAGGCGACGTCGTCGGGCATCCACCATTTCGCGATCTTGCCGTCCATGAAGGCCAGGATCTCCTCCTTGGTGGCGGTCTGTCCTTCCTTGAGCTGTACGATCAGCAGCGGGCGTTCGTCCCATTTCGGGTGGGCGACGCCGATGACCGCGGCTTCGGCCACCTTGGGGTGACCGACCGCGAGGTTCTCGAGATCGATCGAGGAGATCCACTCGCCGCCGGACTTGATGACGTCCTTGGAGCGGTCGGTGATCCGCATGTAGCCGTGCGGGTCGATGGTGGCGACATCGCCGGTATCGAAATAGCCCTCGTCGTCGAGGATGTGCGTGTCGACGCGGTAATAGCCCTTGGCGACCGCGGGACCGCGGACCTTGAGCCGGCCGAAGGTCTTGCCGTCCCATGGCAGCGGCGCGCCGTCGTCGTTGGTGATCTTCATCTGCACCCCGAACGGCGGGTAGCCCTGGGTCTGCAGCAGGTCGAGCCGCTCTTCGCCGGTGAGGCGATCGAACGGCGGCTTCAGCGCGGCGAGCGTGCCGATCGGGCTCATTTCGGTCATGCCCCAGGCGTGGCGCGCCTGGATCCCCATGTCGACGAAGGCCTTGATCATGGAGCGCGGCATCGCCGAGCCGCCGCAGACCACCATCTTGAGGTCCGGCAGTTTCAGCTTGTTGGCGCTCATGTGGTTGAGCAGCATCAGCCACACGGTGGGCACGCCGGCGGTGAAGGTCACCTTCTCGGTGGAGAGCAGCTCGTAGACCGACGCGCCGTCGAGCTTGGCGCCCGGCATCACCAGTTTGGTGCCCATCGACGGCGCCGAGAACGCGATGCCCCAGCTGTTGGCGTGGAACAGCGGCACCACCGGCAGCATGGTGTCCTTAGCGGTGGTTCCCAGCGAGTCGCCGGTATTGGCCATCAGGGCGTGCAGCACGTTGGAGCGGTGCGAATACAGCACGCCCTTGGGATCGCCCGTGGTGCCCGAGGTGTAGCACATCGCCGCCGCGGTGTTCTCGTCGAACTCCTTCCACTTGAAGTCGCCGTCGACCTCGGCGATCCAGTCCTCATAGGGGACGGCGTTCTTCAGCGTGGTCTCCGGCATATGGGCGCGGTCGGTGAGCACGACGTAGCGCTCGACGCTGGTGAGCTGGGCCGCGATCTTCTCCAGCACCGGAACGAAGGTGATGTCGGTGATGATGATGCGGTCCTGGGCGTGGTTGGCGATCCAGGCGATCTGGTCCGGAAACAACCGCGGATTGATGGTGTGGCAGATCGCGCCGATGCCCATGATGCCGTACCAGCACTCGAGGTGCCGGCCGGTGTTCCAGGCGATGGTGCCGACGCGGTCGCCGAGCTTGATGCCGTCGCGGGTGAGCCGCTGCGCGACCTTCAGCGCGCGGGTTCTGATGTCGGCATAGGTCGTGCGCACGATCGGTCCCTCGACCGAACGCGTCACCACTTCCTGCTTGCCATGGATGCTGGCTGCGTGATCGATGATCCGATGACACAGCAGTGGCCAGTCCTGCATTAAACCAAGCATCCGGGGTCTCCTCCTGAACAAGTCGCTTGCTATGATCCCCATCGATCGTCCGTGGAAGGAACGGGTCCGCCTGCTTGAGCATCATGCATCATGATGTCGGGCGCGACCTGCCGCGAGACGGGCGCCGCCATGCAAGGACGACCCCGGGGATGTCGGTGAAGTTTACCGCCATGCGCGAGTTCCGCAACAGCCGATCATGGCTAACACGCTGCGACCAAAGGGCATTGCGGGCGGCATCGCTGGTTCTGTTCATGTTTTGGGCGGGGCCGGGGCAAGCTGCGACGGTACCATTGCCGCGACCGCGGCCGGCTACCGCGCCGGCGCCCGTCCCCGAGCCCGCCGTCCCCGCGGAGGCTGCCGCGCCGCCGCCCGCCGCGAGCCCGGCGCCGCCCGCGCCGCCGACGCCATGCCGGCTGGCGCTGACGGAGGCCATCGCGGTGGCGCCCAGCATCGCGCCGATCCAGGGGCCGGGGGAGTGCGGGGGCGACGATCTGGTCCGGCTCGAGGCGGTGCTGCTGCCCGGCGGCCAGCGCGTCGCGGTGAAGCCCGCGGCGATCCTGCGCTGCGAGATGGCGAGTACCGTGGCCGACTGGGTGCGGACCGATCTCGTCGCGCTCGCCCACGGCCTCGGCACGGTGCCGGCCACGCTCGACAACTTCGACGCATTCGAATGCCGCGGCCGCAACCGCGTCGCCGGAGCGAAGCTGTCCGAACACGGCAAGGCCAATGCGCTCGACGTCCGCGGCATCGCGCTCGGCAACGGCAGATTCATCGCGCTGACCGATCGGGCGGAATCACGCGAGCTGCGCGAACAGCTGCAGCATGCGGCATGCGCGCGGTTCAGCACCGTGCTCGGCCCCGGGTCCGACTGGTACCACGAGGACCACATCCACTTCGATCTGGCGGAGCGTCGCAACGGCTTCAGGATTTGCCAGTGGAACGTCTACGATCCGCTGCCGGCGGCGCCGCCGCTGCCGGCGCCGCGTCCGAGCGGCGCGCCGCCGCACGACGCCGACGAAGAATGAAAAAGCGCCGGATTAGCCGGCGCTTTCAAGCTCTTCGCTGCGGAAACAGCGGGAAACTAGTTGGTGGAGCCGCCGACGCTGGTCATCGACAGCTTGGCGCCCAGGTCGGCACTCTGCCCGGGCGGCAGCACCACCACCACGGTCCCGACCTTGACCCGGTTGTAGAGGTCGATGGCGTCTTCGTTGGTCAGGCGGATGCAGCCCGAGGAAATCGACGCGCCGATATATTCCGGCTGATTGGTGCCGTGGATCCGGAACAAGGTGTCCTTGCCCCCGGAGTACAGGTACATGGCGCGGGAGCCCATGGGATTGTCCGGGCCGGCCGCCACGAAGGTCGGAACGCCGAGCCGCTGAATTTCGCCCGGCGTCGGATGCCACGCCGGCCACTCGGCCATGTTGCCGATCTTGGCGACGCCGGACCACGCCATGGCTTCCTCGCCGACGGTGATGCCGTAGCGGATCGCCTTGCCGTTATCGAGCACGTAATAGAGATAGTGGTTGGCGGAATCGACCAGGATCGAGCCCGGCGCTTCCTTGCGGTGATAATCGACGATGGCGCGCCGGAACGCTTCGGCGACCTGCACCTTCTCGTAGCTGACCTTGGCGAGATATTCCTTGTCGCGCGGCTTGAACGACGACTCCGACGTTTTTTCATAGGTCGTCGCCTCCATGCAGCCTGCGAGCAGGAGGCTGGCGGCGAGAATTCCCAATTTCGACCCGAGCGACGACATTACAGCTTCCCGATAAATTCAATTCAAAACGAAAGGGCAGGGACAGCCGCCGAGGCCGACTCTGCTGGCCCTATTATTGCAAATATCTGTCAAAATTCCAGCGGTTTGAGCGGCATTTTGCCATGCAGCGAAGTGCCTGTTGCATTTCTGCCGCGGTGTCGTGGCGGCATCATCTTGGCCGATTAGGGTTTCAATCTACGGGGATTTTTGCGTCGCAGCAATGGGATGGGTGCCTTTCGCCGCGGTTTGGCGCGCTTGCCAGAATCGCGGCGATTTGCGCTTTGGCTGTTTTAGGTGCTGTTCCAGGTGCTGCTCGGGAGTTGTCTGGATGTTGACCGCGTTCGTGCCTGAGGGGGGACTGCTGCGCAGGGTGGAGGATATCCGCCTCGACGCGCTGCCGCCGGAGACGGTTTGGATCGACCTGAAGTCGCCGTCGGCGGTGGAGGACAAGGCGGTGGAAGTGCTGGTCGGGATCCAGATTCCGACCCGCGAGGACATGCAGGAAATCGAGATCTCGAGCCGCCTCTACACCGAGAATGCGGCGCGCTACATGACCGCGACGCTGATGTGCGCCGCCGATTCCGAGGCGCCGCGAACCACGCCGGTCTCTTTCATCCTGATGGATCACCGCCTGGTCACCGTGCGCTACGACGATCCCAAGCCGTTCGCGCTGGTCGCCGGCAAGCTGGCGCGCGGCTGCGCCGCCAACATCACCGGCGATCACGTGCTGATCGACCTGCTCGATGCGGTGATCGACCGCACTGCCGACATCCTGGAGCGGGCCGGCGCCGATGTCGACGCCGTCAGCAACCAGATCTTCGAGCCGTCGGCCGAACGCGGCCATGCGCGCACCTATTCCCAGATCCTGCTGATCATCGGCCGCAAGGGCGACCTGGTGTCGAAGGTCCGCGAAAGCCTGGTGTCGATCGGGCGGCTGATCTCCTTCGTCACGGTGGAAACCGACACCGGCCGCTGGGGCAAGGACCAGAAGGCGCTGTTCAAGACCCTGCAGCGCGACGTGCAGTCGCTGACCGACCACGCCTCCTATCTGTCGGGCAAGATCCAGTTCGTGCTCGACGCCATGCTCGGCGTCGTCAACCTGGAGCAGAACAACATCATCAAGCTGTTCTCGGTGATGGCGGTGGTGCTGATGCCGCCGACCCTGATCGCGTCGATCTACGGGATGAACTTCAAGCTGATGCCCGAGCTGGAATGGGAGCACGGCTATCCGGTGGCGCTGGTCGCCATGGTGCTCGCGGCGGTGCTTCCTTACGTGTTCTTCAAATGGAAGAAGTGGCTGTAGGGTGTGATACAAACATCGCACGATCGTGGTTCCTTTTGTCGTCATGGCCGGGCTTGTCCCGGCCATCCACGTCTTGCTTGCTGAGATGCCGTCAAGACGTGGATGCCCGGCAGACCTTAGTCCTAGTGATCCGTCGAAGACGGATCACGCTGGCCGGGCATGACGAGTGCTTCAACAACGACCTAGTTCTGTTGCTTGCAATCTTGAATCGGACTGTGAGGTGGAGCGCGTAGCGCGACCCTTGAAGGACGACAGCAGGATCGGGAGTCTCGCCGCCCCGCACTCAGACGTGCTGGCCGCCGTTGATGTGGATCTCGGCGCCGTTGACGTAGGACGAGGTCTCCGTGCACAGCACGTAGATGATCTTCGCCACCTCGTCGGGGGTGCCGAGGCGGTGCAGCGGAATCTGGCTCTCGACGATCTTCTCGGTGCCCGGCGACAGGATCGAGGTGTCGATCTCGCCCGGCGCGATGGCGTTG
>JBKQQE010000249.1:0-5789 GCA_052326245.1 Xanthobacteraceae bacterium
GTCCCAGCCGAAGCCGTCCGCGATCGGCTTGAGAAAAACCGTGAAGCTCTCGCTGAGGCCACGGCCGAACACCGAGAGCGCAAAGCACAGCGCGAGCACGCCCAGCGCAACGTGCCCGGGCTTCCTACGCGGCAAGACGGTTCGTTCGTCCGACGCAATCTGGACCATGCGCCCTATGGAGCGCCTTTCCACCGCAAGGAGTAGGCGTCTTTGGGAATGGGCCCATGCGGGCCGGCTGCGAGCCTGATCCCGGCAGGGCGGTCAAACAGTTGTCCGGGAAAATGGAGCGGGCGAAGGGAATCGAACCCTCGTATGCAGCTTGGGAAGCTGCCGTTCTACCATTGAACTACGCCCGCACGCGGCCCGACCATACAATCCCGGTCCGCCCAGCGGCAAGCCCAAGATCCCCCGCCGCGGCACTAAAAAATCCTTGAAAGCGCGGCTCGCATTGTTGTCAGCGACTCCCGCCAAGCGCCGCGGCTTTCCCGCGCGCGATGGCGTTGCTAGGGTGCCGCCATGGGGCGGGAACGCGTGAAAATCTGGGGCTCGATCGGCCTGTTGTGGGCCTGCGCGCTGCTGCCCTGGCTGCGGCTGCGCTCCTTCATCTGGGAAGAGGGCACCAATGCGGTGCTGGCCCGCGACATCGTCGCCCGCGGCGACTGGCTGCATCCGCTGCTGCACGACGTCACCTTCATCGAGAAGCCGTCCCTGCTGCCTTGGCTGATCGCGGCGGTCGCCAAAATCGGCGGCGGCGTCACCGAACTGACCGCGCGCCTGCCGGCGATGCTGGCGGTGCTACTGACGGCCTTCATGGTGCAGGCGCTGACGCGGCGCCACGCCTCGCTGCCGGCTTCGGTGTTCGCCGCGCTCTGCTTCATGTTCTGCCCGCTGCTGCTGCAGAAACTGACCATCGCCGAGCCCGACACGCTGATCACCGCGTTGTCCTTCGCCGCCTTCCTGCTGTGGTGGGACGGCGCCGCGAAGGGCTCGCCGTCGCTGTGGCGCTGGGTTGGAAGCGGCGCGCTGCTCGCCGTGCTGGCGATGGCCAAGGGCCCGCAGCCGGTCGGATTCTTCGCGCTCGGCGTCGGACTCTATCTCGTGGTGCAGCGGCGCTGGCGCGAGCTGCCGGGTCTCGTGCTCTGCCTGCTGATTCCGCTGGCGGCGACACTGGCCTGGGCCATTTCGGTCTATCGCCCGGGCGGCGAAACCACCTGGCTGCAATATTCGCGGCTGGAGAAGCTGCCCACGCTGATCGGCTATCTCGGCCACAACGCCCGTACCATCGGCCAGCTGGCGCTGGAGCTGCTGCCGGGCCTGATGCTGCTGCCGTTCCTGCCCGCCATGGGGAAGCGGCAGGCCGCGGATACGCCGGCGGTGATGCTGCCTCTGATCTGCTACGCCGGCGCCTGCACCGCGGTGCTGCTGCTGTGGCCGTTCGCGCTCAGCCGCTACGCCATGCCGATCGCGCCCGCGATCGCGGTGCTGGCGGGTTTCGCCTGGGACCGTCTCGGCGCCACGCGCGAGGTGTGGCTGCGCAACGTTGCCACCGGCGTGGTGGCGGCGCTGGCGATCTATCAGCTGGTGCTGGCGAATATCATCGTGCCGCTCTACGCCGAGCGCTTCGGTTCGGCCCGCACCGACGGCGAGAAGATCGCGGCCGCGGTGCAGGCCGAGGCCGTGCCGATCTATTGCGAGGATCCCTCCAACAGCGACCAGCTGTTCTACGCGCGCCTCGAGGTGCACTGCTTCCACAACGAGCAATACTACGCCATCGTCGCGCCGGCCTGGCTGCTGGCGTCGCAGGCCGACCTCGACCAGCTGGCGCAGCACCGCCCCGATCTCGACATCCGCAACGTGCTGAAGACGCGGGCCGGCTTCGAGGTGGTGACGGCCTATCTGACGCCGCGGCCGGGGAAGCAGAATCCGTGACGCTGGTCAGTCAGGAAGGCACGGCCTCGACACATCCAATGTCGTCGTCGCCCGGTTTAACCGGGCGATTGCGAGAAACGTCGAAGCATTGTCTTGTTCTGCGTCACCCGCGGGCTTGACCCGCGGGTCCACGCTTTGCCGCTTCCAACCCTACGCGAAGAGTGGCTGGCCGGGTCAAGCCCGGCCATGACGAATCAATTCAGCTGGAAATCGCTCCAGAAGCGCCCGCCTCATCGCGCGGACGCGCCCTCGCCGTCGATCTGTCGTCCCATGATCGCGATGGCCTGCTGATAAACCCCGGCGGCATTCCAGGCTTCGATGGCCGCGAAGTTGGCTTCGCCGGGCTGATAGCCCGCGCCGGCGCGCCAGCCATGGGCCCTCAGGAAATTCGCCGTCGAGCTGAGTGCGTTGGCAGCGACGTCGAGATTTCCGGTGCCGTAGGCGAGGATGTTCTTCGGCATGAACTGGGTCTGGCCGACCTCGCCATGCATGGAGCCGCGCGTGCCCGGCGACAGCACGCCGCGATCGATCAGCTTCAGCGTCGCATAGAGCTGCTCGGTGAAGAACTCCGAGCGGCGGCAGTCGTAGGCCAGCGTGGCAATGGACGACAGCATGTTCTGGTTGCCGTGCTGGCTTCCGAAGCCGGTCTCCATTCCCCAGATCGCGATCAACGGCCCCGGCGGCACGCCGTAGCGCTGCTGGATCGATGCGAACAGCCCGGCCTGGGACTGCTTCAGCGCGCGCCCCCGCGCGACGATGGTCGAGGCGCCGCGCTTGGCGAGAAACTGGTCGAGCGACAGGCCGAAGCTGCGCTGGCCGCGGTCGGCGGCAATGGTCGCGCTGGCGTAATTGGCCTGCATCAGGGCGGCCACGGTCGACGCGCTGATGCCCTGCGCTCTCGCCTCCTCGCCGAACTGGTGCTTCCACGTCTCGAAGCCCGCCGACGTGCTGCCACACTGGGCGGCCTCGGCGGTCGCGCCCAGCGACGCCAGCACCGCAAGCGCGGCCAGCGCCGTCACGGCCAGACCCCTGCCCTTGGTCATTCCGAACCCCCTTTCGCGCGGATCGATCGAGGCCTGGGAGCGTAGCATACCTCAGGTCAAAGGCCGCGCCTTCACGGCATCCGGAAATGCTTGGACAGCTTCAGGCCCTGGCCCTGGTAGTTCGAGCTGATGCGCTGGCCGTACAGCGACGCCGGCCGCGACAGCATCTTCTCGTAGACCAGCCGTCCGACCACCTGGCCATGCTCGAGAATGAACGGCACCTCGCGCGAGCGCACCTCGAGCACCGCGCGGGAGCCCTGGCCGCCGGCGCCGGCATAGCCGAAGCCGGGATCGAAGAAGCCGGCATAGTGGACGCGGAATTCACCCACCAGCGGATCGAACGGCACCATCTCGGCGGCGTAGTCCGGCGGCACCTGCACGGCCTCCTTCGAGGCCAGGATGTAGAATTCGCCGGGATCGAGGATCAGGCTGCGATCGTCGCGGGCGCGGATCGGCTCCCAGAATTCCTCGATGGCGTAGCCGGCGCGGCGGTCGACATCGATCACGCCGGTGTGGCGCTTGGCGCGGTAGCCGATAAAGCCGTCGGCGTTGTCGCCGGACAGATCGACGCTCAGCGCCACCCCGTTGCCGATATCGGCGTCGACGCTGTCGACCAGGCGCTCCTGCGCGTGCAGGGCCTGCAGCGCCGCGGCGTCGAGCACCGCGTCGCCGACATGGAAGCGGATCTGCGACAGCCGCGAGCCTTCGCGCAGCAGCACCGGAAACGTCTTGGGGCTGATCTCAGCGTAGAGCGGGCCGTGATAGCCGGCGCCGATGTTGTCGAATCGGCGGGTGCCGTCGGCGATCACGCGGGTGAACACGTCGAGCCGCCCGGTCGAGCTCTTGGGGTTGGCCGCCGCGGCGATCGCGGCCGGCAGCGCCAGGCTCTCCAACAGCGGCACCACGTAGACGCAGTTGGTTTCCAGCACCGCGTCGGAGGTGAGATCGATCTCGTGCAGCTTGAGGTCGTCGATGCGCTCGGCCACGGTGGCGCCGGGCCCGGGCAGAAAGCTCGCGCGCACGCGGAACGCGGTCGATCCAAGCCGGAGGTCGAGGCTGGCCGGCTGGATCTGGCTTTCCACGAACGGATAGTCGGGCAGGATCGCGCCGTGATCCGCCATCGCCGCGATCAGTCGATCGGGCAGAATTCCCTTGGCATCCGGCGGCAGCGACAGCGTCACAGTCAGGTTCCCTGGACCGGGAAAAACTAGTGTCCCGGTTCTAACATTCGCATCCCGTCGCGGTCAGCTCATTTGCGAATGTTAGAACCAAAGGGACACCAGCAAATATAGGTTTCTAGTGCGGTTTTGGATTTGACATTCGCTATGACCGCTCGCGGAAAACGGGAGCGAATGTCAAATCCACCGCACTAGTCCTACCCGTTAGCCGATGGCCATCTTGACGGAAAGCCCACTGCGGACTAAGAGCTTTACTTATCCCGTGGTCATTTGAGCCGGCCGGCTTGCAGCCACGTTAAACAACTCGCTAAACAGGCCGGGGACACGTCTGCTCCCGGCCGAACCTATTGTTCAGGCCGGTTTTTTTTGCGCCAATTTCGATTGGCCAATCTGGAGACGCCGATGTCCGAGCCCACCAAGCCCGCAGCCGCAGCCGCCGCGAAGGCCCGTCATTACCGCCCGGAAACGCGGCTGGTGCATGGCGGCACGCTGCGTTCCCAGTTTGGCGAGACCTCGGAGGCGCTGTTTCTCACCCAGGGCTTCGTCTACGACACCGCGGAACAATGCGAGGCCCGCTTCACCGGCGCCGATCCGGGCTTTCTGTATTCGCGCTTTTCCAATCCCACCGTCGCGATGTTCGAGCAGCGCATGGTCGACCTGGAAGGTGCCGAGGCCGCGCGCGCCACCGCCACCGGCATGGCCGCGGTGACCACCGCCATCCTGGCGCCGCTGCGCGCCGGCGACCACGTGGTCGCGGCGAAGGCACTGTTCGGCTCGTGCCGCTACGTGGTCGAGGACCTGCTGCCGCGCTACGGCATCAGTTCGACCCTGGTCGACGGCCACGATCTCGCGCAGTGGCAGCGCGCGATGCGGCCCAACACCCGCAGCCTGTTCCTCGAAAGCCCCACCAATCCCACCCTCGACGTGGTCGACATCGGCGCTGTCGCCGAGATCGCGCATGCCGGCGGCGCGCGGCTGATCGTCGACAACGTGTTCGCCACCCCGATCTGGCAAAGCCCGCTCGCGCTCGGCGCCGACGTGGTGGTCTATTCGGCCACCAAGCACATCGACGGCCAGGGCCGCTGTCTTGGCGGCGTCATCCTGTCGACGCAGCAGTTCATCCAGGACCACATCCACACGTTTCTGCGCCAGACCGGACCGTCGATGTCGCCGTTCAACGCCTGGGTGCTGCTGAAGGGCCTGGAGACGCTGGCGATCCGGGTGCGGGAGCAGACCCTCACGGCAGCCGCCATCGCCGACGAGCTGGCGCGGCATCCGAAGATCTCCCGCCTGGTCTATCCCGGCCGCGACGACCATCCGCAGGCCGCGATCGTCAAGAAGCAGATGCGCGGCGGCTCGACCCTGGTCGGCTTCGAGGTGAAGGGCGGCAAGCCGGCCGCGTTCCGCATGCTGAACGCGCTCAAGCTCGCCAAGATCAGCAACAACCTCGGCGACTCCAAGAGCATCGTGACCCATCCGGCCACCACCACGCATCAGCGGCTGGGGCCGGAGGCGCGCGCGGAGCTCGGAATCTCCGAGGGCTTCATCCGCTTCTCGGCGGGGCTGGAGCACCGCGACGACCTGATCGAGGACCTGCGGGCCGCGCTCGAGGTGGCGTAGGGCATTTTCCGTCTGAGTT
>JBKQQE010000250.1:0-7869 GCA_052326245.1 Xanthobacteraceae bacterium
CTCGTCGACGTCATATTTCGGCGCCTCGAACTCGTAGCGGACGAATTCGAGCATCGAGGTGTTGGAGAAGTCCGAAATCGGAAATACCGACTTGAACACCGCCTGCAGGCCTTCGTCCAGCCGCCCGCCCGGGGGTTCGTCGACCATCAGGAACTGGTCGTAGGATGCCTTCTGAACCTCGATGAGGTTCGGCATCTCCGCCACTTCCCTGATTTGTCCGAAGAACTTGCGAACGCGTTTGCGACCGGTGAACGTTTGCTGCGCCATCGTGGCCTCTCATTTCGCCGCTTGCCGAGAAGCGGACCTTCCGGGGTGCAAACGGCATTGCCCCCAGGGTGAAACTCGTGAACGCTCCGGAAGCCGGCCCTCCGCGAACAAGGGCCAAATCTCAGAACGCAAAACGACGTGCGGAGCGCTGCCACGCTCTGCCCGTCGGCTGGTTATTTTAACGGACTGAAAAAGCCCGAAATTGCTCGTCTCCCGCCGTCCAGCCCCGGTGTCTATCTGATTCCCGAAGCGGACCGCATCTCGCGCCTGCCACCCTATATGGCCTGCCTTCGCACCGGTTCCAGAGGCCAAAGCCCTGAGCCGGCACACATTCTCGTGTTCGGGCCGGCTCCCGTGGAACCGGCCCGAATTGTCTCACTTGAGTTCGACCTTGGCGCCGGCCTTCTCGAGCTGGGCCTTGATCTTCTCGGCTTCGTCCTTGTTGACGCCTTCCTTGACCGGCTTCGGCGCGCCTTCGACGAGGTCCTTGGCTTCCTTGAGGCCGAGGCCCGTGATCGCACGGACTTCCTTGATGACCTCGATCTTCTTGTCGCCGGCGGCGGCGAGAACCACCGAGAACTCGGTCTTCTCTTCCACGGCGGCGGCGGCGGCAGCCGGGCCGGCGGCAACCGCGACGGCAGCGGCGGCCGAAACGCCCCACTTCTCTTCCAGGAGCTTCGCGAGCTCGGCAGCCTCGAGCACGGTGAGGCTCGACAAATCGTCTACAATCTTCTGCAAGTCAGCCATTGATCTGTTTCCTTAGCGTATCAGTTCGAACCAGGTTGGAATTGCGAAGGGCCTCACGCCGCTTCGCTCTTTGAGGCATAAGCCTGAACCACGCGGGCGAGCTTGGCCGCCGGCGCAGTGGAGAGCTGAGCGATCTTGGTCGCCGGCGCCACAAGGAGGCCGAGGAGCTTCGCGCGCAGTTCATCCAGAGACGGCAGCGCGGCAAGTGCCTTGACGCTGTCGACATTCAGGACGGTTTTACCCATCGAACCGCCGAGGATGACGAACTGTTCGTTCGTCTTGGCAAATTCGACGGCAACCTTCGGCGCCGCGACCGGATCGTTTGAAGTTGCGATCACAGTCGGCCCCTTGAGCAAGGAGCCGATGGCCGCGACGTCGGTGCCTTCAAGAGCAATTTTGGCGAGACGGTTCTTCGAGACCTTCACCGAGGCGCCCGCCTGCTTCATCTGCGTCCGCAGTTTCTGCATCTGGGCCACGGTCAGGCCGGAATAGTGAGCAACGACCGCGACGCTGGTGGTCTTGAAGACCTCGTTCAGCGCTTCGACCGCCTCTTTTTTTGCCGCTCGTTCCACAGCAAGCTCTCTCCGGTTGGCGGTCTTTGCACGAGGCAGGACCGCCGGGTTGCACCCGCCGTCCCGCCTTCGGATCCCAATCTCAAGTTGCCTCGATCTCAGAACACGTCCGGCAGGACGACAATTCAGAAGCCTGCCCGCCTGAACCGCGAACGGCCCAGGGTGTCGAGGTTCGAACCCGAAACGCTGCGTGCCACGCGACGCGGCCGCCTGCGAAATCCGGTTTTCACCCGTCTGTGCAGGAGATTAAGTCGGCCAAAAGCCCGGTAGGCCACTGGCTGACACCTGCAGTCTTGGACAGGAAGTGGGCTGTCCTTGCGGACACCCCTCGCGTCTCCTCAACGTCAAACGGTCTCGGGTCCCCTCCGGCCTCAAGCAATCCATGCGGATGTCTCGGCCGGAAAGGTCTCCTTGAAAGTCTGGGTTTTTGGAAAGCGCACACGAGCGCGCCAGCAAAGGCCGGCACGCCCGGAGCTGGTTCTTTAGCGGGTCCGGTTCGGTTTGCCAAGGCCTTTTCCAACCGTCCAGTCCGCTACCCCGCAATGGGATCAGTTCTGCGGAAGCGCCACCGGATACCGCCGCGGAACTGGCCGTTCGATGTCACATCCGGCCCCGCTCGCTCGTCTTGGAATCAGGAGGTACCCATGAAACGTGTGATCGCGTCCCTCGTTGCTCTGTTTTCCGGTCTCAACGGCCTGCTCATGCTGGCCGATGGGGCCGGCTGGTATGGCCGGGTTCCGGGCGTTCCAGAGACCTGGCCCTATAATGCCCATTTCGTCCAGGACATCGGGATCGCCTTCCTGGTGGCCGGGCTCGCCCTCGCCGCCGCGGCCTGGCGAGGACGATTCTGGCCCGCCGGCGCCGCGGGGGCCGGGTTCCTTGCCGGCCATGCGCTGATTCATCTGGCCGGCATCCTCGGCGGTCACGCCCATCATGCGGCCTTCGACCTCGCGGCCATCGTCGCCCCCGCGGCCCTGGCCGTCTATTGCATCATCCCCACCCAGGAGACCAACCATGCTTAAGTTCGTCGCGCGACGGATGCTCCGCCAGTTCCGGACCCACTATAATTACGACACCAGCTACATGGAGACCATGCTGCGCGAGGCGCCGGCGGCCTTCTTCAAGTTCGCGAAACTCATGAGCATTGCCCGCTACCGCGAAGTGGTGCCGGTGGAAGCCTGCTTCGCCGCCAAGCTGGTCGGCGCGCTCAAGGAAGATTGCGGCCCCTGCACGCAGCTTGTCGTCGACATGGCGCGCGAGGCCGGCGTGGCCGACGATCAGATCGAGGCGGTGCTGTCCGCCGCTCCCGCCGCCATGACGACCGCGACCGCTTTGGGCTATCATTTCGCCCGCGCGGTGGCCGACCGCACCGCCGATGATGACGTCTGCCGCGACGCGGTGCGCGGGCAATGGGGCGAGAAGGGCGTGATCGAGTTGACGCTGGCGCTGCAGGTCGGCCGGATCTTTCCGATGGTCAAGGCTGGCCTCGGTCACGCCATGGCGTGCCGGCGCGTCGTGATCGGCGGGCGCCCGGTGGACGTCCACCACGGCGCGGTCGCCCATGCGGCGTGAAACCGACCCGCTGGCGGCGCACCGCGGGCGGCTGCTCGGGCTTGCCTATCGCATGCTCGGCAGCCGCAGCGACGCCGAGGACGTGATCCAGGATGCCTATCTGCGGGTCGCCGGCGTCAGCGGCATCGAGAACAGCGAGGCCTATCTGGTCACGGTGGTCACCCGGCTGTGTCTCGACCGCTTGAAAAGCGCGCGGGCCCAACGCGAGGTCTATGTCGGGCCGTGGCTGCCCGAGCCGGTGTTCGACGCCGAGGCGCTGTCGCCGGAGACGGCGAGCGAACTTGCCGACAACCTGTCCTTCGCGCTGCTGCTGGCGCTCGACCGGCTGACCCCGCTCGAACGCGCGGCCTTCCTGCTGCACGATATTTTCGAGGCGCCGTTTACCGATGTCGCCCGCATTCTCGACCGCAGCGAGGCTAGCTGCCGGCAGCTGGCAAGCCGCGCCCGCCGCGCGGTGCGGGCCGACGCCCCCGCGCCCGCGGCGGTGCCCGACGCTCACGCGCGCCTGCTGAGCGCGTTTGCGGCCGCGGCTCAAAGCGGCGATGTCTCGCGGCTCGCCGCCTTGCTGCACGACGACGCCATCGCGTTCACCGATGGCGGCGGCCGCAAGCGCTCGGCGCTACGGCCGATTCACGGCCCCGACCGGATCGGCCGCTTCTTTGTCGGGCTCAGGCGCAAGCTCGCGCGCGAGGGCACCGACGTCCGGCTCGTGCCCACGACCGTCAACGGCGAGTTGGGCGCGCTGGTCTTCATGAACGGCGAACTCGACCAGGTCATGTGCTGCGCGATCCGCGGCGATCGTATTTCCGCGCTCTACGTGGTGCGCAACCCGGACAAGCTGCGGTGGGCGCCGGATCAGGGAGCGACAGGATAGGCCAGCGGCCGGCCGGCGAAAAACGCCGCAAGGTTGGCAATCACGCAGTCCTGCATGCGCAGATGGGACGAGGCGGTATGGCCGCCGAGATGCGGGGTGAGCACCACGTTGGGCAGCGCGGTCAGCGCGTCGGGGCGATGCGGCTCGGTCTCGTAGACGTCGAGACCGGCCGCGCCGATCGTCTTCTGGGCGAGCGCCGCGGTCAACGCGGGCTGATCGACCACCGAGCCGCGCGCAATGTTGATCAGGGTGCCGCCGGCTCCCAGCCGTTGCAGCATCGCGGCGTCGATGACGTGGTGGGTGTCCGGGCCGGCGCGCACCGCGATGATGAGAATGTCACACCACTCGACGAGGGCGGCGAGCGTATCCTCATAGGCGTACGGCACGTCGTGGCGGCTGCGGCTGTGGTAGCGCACCTCGGTTTCGAAGGCCGCGGCCCGCGCCGCGATCTTGCGGCCGATCTCTCCCATTCCGTAGACGCCGACCCGCGCGCCGGTCAGTCCGCGCGGCGCGCTCATGGACGGCGACGGCGCTGCCGCGATCCAGCCGCCGTCGCGAACATAACGATCGGCGGCCACCAGCCGCCGCTCGACGGCCAGCAGCAGCGCCATGGCCAGATCGGCGACCGCGGCAGCGTTCGCCGCCGGGCTGTTGCCGACCACGATGTTGCGCGCCCGCGCCGCCGCGAGGTCGACGCCGTCATAGCCGGTGCCGTAGCAGACGATGGCGCCGAGCGCAGGCATCACATCCATGACGTCGGCGCCGAGCGGCTGGCCGCCGGCGGTGATGAGCGCCCGGATGGGGGCAAGCTGGGCGGCGCTGAAGGCCTTCTGGGGCGGCGCGCCGTAGGTGTCGAGCAGTTCGAAGCGCTCCCCGATCCGGGCGAGAAGCTTCTTGGAAAAGCGGGAGCAGACGAGGACTTGATCGTTCATGCGTGCACTGTGATCGAGCGCGCGCAAAAAAGAAAGGTGGGACAATACCTGTCCCACCTTTCCGGAATCTATCCCATCAAGACCCGCCGACCGAGCCGAAGCTACCGGCCGGACTAGATCAGGCGAACAGGCTACCCGGCTCGACCTTGACGCCCGGGCCCATGGTCGAGGACACCGCGACGCGCTGGATATAGGTGCCCTTGGAGCCGCTCGGCTTCGCCTTGGACACCGCATCCGCCAGCGCCTTGACGTTCTCGACGAGCTTGTCGGCGGTGAACGAGGCCTTGCCGATGCCGGCCTGGACGATGCCGGCCTTCTCGACCCGGAACTCGACCGAACCGCCCTTGGCGCCCTTCACTGCGCCGGTGACGTCCATGGTCACCGTGCCGATCTTCGGGTTGGGCATCATGCCGCGCGGGCCGAGCACCTTACCGAGGCGGCCGACCAGCGGCATCATGTCCGGGGTGGCGATGCACCGATCGAAATCGATGTTGCCCGCCTGCACCCTTTCCACCAGGTCTTCGGCGCCGACCACGTCGGCGCCCGCGGCCTTGGCTTCCTCAGCCTTGGCGCCGCGCGCGAACACGCCGACGCGCAGCGTGCGGCCGGTGCCGTTCGGCAGGGTCACGACGCCACGCACCATCTGGTCGGCGTGGCGCGGATCGACGCCGAGATTCATCGCGATCTCGATGGTCTCATCGAACTTCGAGGTGGCGCGCTCCTTCACCATCTTGATGGCGTCGGCGAGAGTGTAGAGCTTCTCGCGATCAACGCCTTCGCGGGCCTTCGTCAAACGCTTTCCGATTGCCATGACCGTTACCCCGCCACTTCCAGACCCATCGAGCGGGCCGAGCCCTCGACCATCTTCATGGCCGATTCGATGGTGTCGCAATTGAGATCCTTCATCTTCTTCTCGGCGATTTCGCGCACCTGCGCTTTCGTCACCTTGCCGGCCTTGTCGCGGCCCGGCGCCTTGGAGCCGGACTGGATCTTGGCCGCCTGCTTGAGGAAGAAGGACATCGGCGGCGTGCGCATCTCGAAGGTGAACGAGCGATCCGCGTAAATGGTGATGACCACCGGGATCGGAGTGTTCTTTTCTTCCTTCTGGGTCTGCGCGTTGAACGCCTTGCAGAATTCCATGATGTTGAGACCGCGCTGACCAAGCGCGGGGCCGATCGGCGGCGACGGGTTCGCCGCGCCGGCCGGCACCTGAAGCTTCAGGTATCCGGTCACTTTCTTTGCCATCGTTCACTCCTCCAAACGATCCGGACCATCCGGATCTTCTTGGGACCGTGGTTCGATGTCACCGCCGGCTGGCAACCGGCGGGCATCTCCCACGGCATTCCGGAAGCAGCATCGGCTACTTCCCTTCTCCGCTCCCGGATCGATCCTGGGGGCGGCGAAACCCTTATACCTTCTCCACCTGGCCGAATTCCAGTTCGACCGGCGTGGCGCGGCCGAAGATCGACACCGCGACCTTGACGCGCGAGCGCGCCTCGTCGATTTCCTCGACCACCCCGGAGAACGAGGCGAACGGGCCGTCGGCCACGCGCACGTTCTCGCCGATCTCGAACGACACCGACGCCTTGGGGCGCTCGACGCCTTCCTGGACCTGATGCAGGATCCGCATCGCCTCGGCCTCGGAAATCGGCATCGGCTTGTTCTCGGCGCCGAGGAAACCCGTCACCTTCGGGGTGTTCTTGATCAGGTGGAACGCCTCGTCGGTCAAATTCATCTTCACCAGTACGTAGCCGGGAAAGAACTTGCGCTCGGTGTCGATCTTGCGACCGCGGCGCACCTCGGTGACCTTTTCCGTCGGCACCAGCACCTGCTCGAACAGCTCCTCCAGGCCACGCTGCTTGGCCTGCTCGCGAATCGATTCCGCGACCTTCTTCTCGAAGTTCGAATAGGCGTGGACGATGTACCAGCGCATGCTCATGTGGTCGGTCCCGCTTGCGTCAGCCGTGAATGCCGAGAACGAAGGTCACCAGCACGCGGATGATCTGATCGGCGGCGAAGAAGAACACCGACGCCGCGGCGACCATCACGAACACCATCGCGGTGGTGATCAAGGTTTCGCGGCGCGACGGCCACGTCACCTTGTTGGTCTCGCTCCGCACTTCCTGCAGAAACTTCAACGGGCTGATCTGCGCCATCGCTTTGGGTGTCCATGTGAGCGCCCGTCTGCCCTCGCGGGAATTCGGACAAGCCCTGTCACGCGCCCAACCTCTTTACAAGGATGGGGCCAACGCGCGGGCCCTGTTTTGGGAAAATCAATGCCGCCTCGGATGTCCGTCGTCGCGGGCCGAAGGCAGGTGCGACTTCCTACTTCGGTCCGTACGCGTCGTCAAGCGCGGCAGCGCGCCCATTGGCGCCGGGGACAGCGCTCGGCGACCCGGGAAACCCGCAGAATCTCAGTTAATCTTCAATGGCTTCTGGCCAGATCTTGAGGCTTCGAGAGACTTCGAGCCTTTGCGGCCAGCTGGCAGGAGTGGTAGGGCTCGAACCTACGACCCCCGGTTTTGGAGACCGGTGCTCTACCAATTGAGCTACACTCCTATAGGCCGCCTCTATAGCGAAGCCTTTGGCGCTCGTCACGTCCCCGCGCGGCGATTTCTGCTGCGATTTTGCCTGCGGGCGGCAGCCGGTTCCGCGTGGGCGGCCGGCCTGACCCGAGGCCACCTGCAAAGGGCTAAAAAGCCAAAGGCGCCAGCACGTCGCCGCGCTTGCGCCTGATGCTGTCTGGTCCGGCGGTCGCGAGGGACCGCCGCGCTGATCACTCGATGATGCTGGAGACGACGCCCGAACCGACGGTGCGGCCGCCCTCGCGGATGGCGAAGCGCAGCTTCTCCTCCATCGCGATCGGCACGATCAGGTGCACTTCCATCGCGATGTTGTCGCCCGG
>JBKQQE010000251.1:0-5094 GCA_052326245.1 Xanthobacteraceae bacterium
GCCGCGCCGAACGCGAACAGGCCGGCGGCCAGGATCAGGAACGAGAAATTCTTCCTTTTCCGGCTGCTGAAATCGTCCGATGAAGACATAGCCGCCGCCAAACCGAAGGATGCTGCCTTATTTCAGCATAGCACGGTTCTAGTGTCCGGGCAGGTCATGGCGTCGGCGCGGTCGCGTTTGCCGCCGGATCAGCGTGTGACAATGGTGTGAAGGCCGATTCGGGACTTCCGCCGACGCCCGTGATCAGGGGCGAGTGTCACGAAACATGCTCCGGCTTGTCGATCGTCGCGATCGATTGCCGCCGCGTGGAACCCGTCCATTTGGCAGCGACGCGACCCTGAATATTCATTCATATTCGTGTTGATTTGACGAAGGTCACTTTCGCCGCCAATCTTGCGCTGGCGAAACGCAATGTTGTCGTCGAGGAGGAATTCGATGAAGAAGATGTCATACGTGATTTTGGCGCTCGGGGCTCTGGCCCTGGTTGCATCGTCGGCCGCGCGCGCCGAGGACAAGCCCATGGCGGAGAAGCCGATGATGCACATGCACCACCATATGCATCACCATATGCACCACCATATGCATCATCACATGAAGAAGATGTGAGACGAAGAGCGAGAAGAGGATCAAGGTCAGATGGCCCCTCGCGTGGGGCCATCTGCCGGTGCCGGAACTTCGGCCGCCTGAAGACGTCGACGCGGTCGGCAATCACGCCGCCGCTTCGCTCTCGACCGTGCGCGCGGGGCCGGACCGCGCGACGCGCTGCAGGCCGCGGAACAGGGCCAGCAGGCCGAGCGCGCAGATCATCATGGCGGAGGCGAACAGCACCGGCGCCGCCGCGCTCGCGATCCGATCGCGCAGCCAGCCGGCAATGGCCGGCAACACCGCCATGCCGGCATAGAAGCAGGTGAAGTAGACGCCCATGCCGGCCGCGCGGCTCTCCGGCCGCAGCACCTCGACGGGCAGCGCCATGATCGCGCCCGCCGGCAGGCCCGCGGCGAGCCCGATCACGACGAACATCGATGTCAGCTGCGTGGTCAGCGGCAGAGCCGCCGCCGCGAGCGCCGCCACGCCGAAACCGCCGGCCATGATCAACGTGGGCCGGCCGAGGCGCGCGCTCAACAGGCCGCCCGCGACGATGGTCGGCACCAGCAGCCAGCCGACCAGGCTGACGATGGAGCTGCCCTGCGCGAGACTGAAGCCGTGCGCCACCATGAAACCCGGCGCGAAGCTGATCAGGACGATGAAGCCGACATTGTAGACCGCCCAGATCGCGCCGGCGACCAGGGACATGCGCCATTCATGGCCGGTGAGGCGCGCGGCGGCCGCGACCTGAGCGGCGGCCGGCGCGCCGGGCGGATCACGATAGACGGCGCTCAGCAGCAGCAGGCTCGCCAGCGCCAGGGCGGCGCCGCACAGCATCAGGGCCGGCCAGCCATAGGCCGCGGCGATGGCATGGCCCCCGGCAAGCCCCGCGCCGACCCCGAGCGGCCAGCTGGTGACGAGGATGCCGAGCGCGGTGGTGAGCTGGCGGTCGGTGAACCAGTCCGCCACCATCTTGGCGAGCAGCACGTTGAGCAGCGCGGCGCCGGTGCCGCAGATCAGGCGTCCGAGCGCCATGACGGCCAAAGAGTCGGCGCCGGCGGTGACGACGCCGCCAAGCGCCATCAGCGCGAGGCCGCCGAGCACCACCTTCACTCCAAAGCGCTGGCCCAGCAGCCCGCCGGGGATGGCAATGACGACGCCGGGCAGCAGATAGAGCCCGATCAGCGTTCCGACATCGGCATAGCTGAAGCCAAGGTCGCGGACCAGCAGCGGGCCGCTCGAACCGATGGTCTGAAACTGGAAGGCCATCGCGGTGCGTGCCGTGAACAGGGCGGCCAGAACAAGCCAACGCATGGAGTACTCGTGGTTCGCAGGGAGTCGGGCGCGCGGAAACTAGCGCAGGCGGGGGCAGCGGCAAAGAGCAGCCGGACTGTGGATCATTAATTGGAGTTGTAGAGTAAAAAATCCACCACTATCGGCGATGACTCAGCCCGGTCGGGGCGACCGCGCCCCCGATCCGGCGATCCCAGGCAAGGTTGCGACAAAGTTTCGGCAAATCCGGCTGTACCTGCCCAGTTGCGAATCCGCAAGCACCGTTGCGGCCGATCGGTCGCTAAGGCGGGCGAAGCGTCAGGTCCGGGCCAGGGGGTGCGGGCCGCGCGGCGTCACGAAAACCCCGCCACCGCGTGCGGCACGTAGGGCGCCTCGAGCGCGCCGATCTCGTCAGGCGTCAGCTTCAGCGCCACCGCCGCCACCGCGTCGGTGAGGTGGGACGGCTTGGAGGCGCCGACAATCGGGGTGACCCCCTTTTTCTGCAACAGCCAGGCCAGCGCGACCTGGGCGCGCGGCACCCCGCGCGCGGCGGCGACCGTTCCGACCGCGTCGACGACGCGGCGGTCGGCCTCCGGGGTGTAGAGCGTCTTGCCGAATTCGTCGGTTTCCAGCCGTGCCGTGCTCGCATTCCACTCCCGCGCCAGCCGGCCGCGGGCCAGCGGTGACCACGGCATCACCGCGACGCCGAGGTCGCGGCAGAGCGGCAGCATCTCGCGCTCCTCCTCGCGGTTGAGCAGATTGACGTGGTTTTGCATGCTGACGAATTCGGTCCAGCCGCGCAGTCGTGCGGTGTAGATGGCCTTGGAAAACTGCCAGGCGAACATGCTGGAGGCGCCGATGTAGCGGGCCTTGCACGCCTTCACCACGTCGTGCAGCGCCTCCAGGGTCTCCTCGATCGGCGTCGCCGGATCCCAGCGATGGATCTGGTAGAGATCGACGAAATCGGTGCCGAGGCGCTTCAGGCTGGCGTCGATTTCCTGGAAGATCGCCTTGCGCGACAGGCCCGCGCCGTTCGGCCCGGGCCGCATTCGGCCGGCCACCTTGGTGGCGATCACCACGGCCTCGCGCGGCACCATCTCCTTGAGCGCGCGACCGACGATTTCCTCCGAGGTGCCGTCGGAATAGACGTTGGCGGTGTCGAAGAAGGTGATGCCGAGATCGAGCGCCTGCTTGATCAGCGGCCGGCTCTTGGCCTCGTCCAGCGTCCAGGTATGGGCGCCGCGCCCGGGAACGCCATAGGTCATGCAGCCGAGGCAGATGCGCGAGACCTCGAGGCCGGTGCGGCCGAATCTGACGTAGTCCATGGGTAATCTCCGACGGTCTCGGGAGGGGGCCCCGGCCAGTGCTAGTGTCCGGGGGGCGGGCGTTGCGGCGGATCCTGCGCCGGCAGGTCGTCGAGCAACGCCTCGCTGAACGGGAATTCGAGCACGATATCGCCGCTTTCGTCCACCACCTCGATTGCGGCAGTCAGGAGCTGGGCCTGCGGCGCGCCGCGCGCGATCAGGTCGCGAATCGTGCGCCGCGCCAGCTGCCAGGCCTGGTCGGGGTCGCGCAGCGTCACGCCGTCCGGATCCGGCACCAGGTCGTCGCCGATCCGGGTGTGAAAATAGTAATGGGGCATGGCGCTCAGGTAAGGCCGCGGCAAGCCGGCCACAAG
The DNA here is from genome assembly GCA_052326245.1 of Xanthobacteraceae bacterium. GTDB lineage: Bacteria > Pseudomonadota > Alphaproteobacteria > Rhizobiales > Xanthobacteraceae > Bradyrhizobium_A. Next base: position 3,536 of record JBKQQE010000251.1, read on the forward strand.
GCCTATCGATCACGCCCCCGGGCGCGCCGCGTCAACACAATATGATTTGAGATGAATTCCGGGACGGATCAATCGGACCGGCCCGGGACCTCGGGCGGCGGTCGCCTCAATGCTTGATATCGCGGGTCTGATGGTCCGCCCACAGCATCACCACCGCAAAGACGACAAACATCAGGACGACGCCGGCGGACACGATCATGCTATCGACGGGCATTCTGTTCTCCCCAGTTAAGGCGAACAGAGTAGCCGGGGAGGCCGCGCGCGGGATTTGATCTGGATCAACCGCGCCGTTGGCGGCTCAGCGCATCAGCGCCGTCGCCCCGAACGCCGCCACCAGCGGCTGCTCGAGCCTGCCGGCCATCTCGGCGAGCATCTTGAAGGCCCCGCTTCGGGCCATCGGCGCGGCGTAGGCGCGCTGCTCGACCAGGGCCGCGAACACGTCGGCGATGGTGACCATGCGGGTGAGGTCGCCGATCGCGCCGCCCTTCAGGGCATTGGGGTAGCCGCTGCCGTCGAGGAATTCGTGGTGGTCGCGTACCGCGTCGCGCACGTCGGTGGGCAGGCCGTCGAGGCATTTCACCGACTCGAAGCCGATCGCCGGGTGGCGCTCCATGATGGCGCGCTCGGCGTCGTCGAGCGGGCCCGGCTTGTCGAGAATGTCGAGCGAAATGCCGGCCTTGCCGATGTCGTGCAGGGTTGCGGCGAGACCGAGATTGAGCAGGTCGGGGCCGGTGATTTTCACGCTCATGCCGAAATCGACCGCAAGGCCGGCGACCAGCAGGCAGTGCTGGAGGGTGCCCTGGTGATGGCGGCGGACGTCGTCGATCCAGGCGGTGAGCCCGATCGCGGCGACGCTGCCGATGATCTGTTGCGTGGTGTCGCGCGCGCGGGCGAGGTCGAGCATCCGGCCGCCGTCGGCGAGATCCGCGAAGATCGCATCCAGCGCCCGCGCGCAGTCCGCAATCGAGGCGGTGCGCGCCGATCGCGCGGCTTTGCCATGAGCCGGCAGCCTCGCCCGCAGCACCCTGCCGGAAAACGGCGTGAACACCACATCGGTGGCGCCGAGCGCGTAGGCCTGCACCACCTGCGACCGTTCGTTACCGTCGATGACGAAGATCCGCGTGGCGGCGCGCGCCGGACTGGCCAGCAGGCGGCGTAGCGCCGCGATGGTGTCGACCTCGCGCAGGCCGGCGGCGACGATCGTGACGTCGGCCTCGATCGTGCCGGCGGCGTCATCAATGAGGACGAGTTCGGCGCCATGCTCCGGTTCGAGCATGGCGCGGACGCGCGCGCCGCGGCCTTGGCGATCGGCGAGGATCGAGATGCGCAGCTCGGCGCGGTCGGGTGTCACGGCGGGGGATTTCAAGGCCAACGAGGTCTCGTTTGCAGTTCCGGCGCCAAAAAGGGTCACGTTCATTCGAATTAGCGTCAAGATCTTGCGCTTCGGTGAGCCGGTCCGGTTGCCTTGGCGCGGCCGCCGTAACGCTCCTTTAATGTGTGACGAGCAGCTGCCAGTCGTTTGCATATGGCATGTTCCGCGACGGCGGCGTGAAGTTGCT
>JBKQQE010000252.1:0-3968 GCA_052326245.1 Xanthobacteraceae bacterium
GCCGGCGCGACGTTCTGCCCGGGCGGCCCCCTTGCCGGCCTGTGGACGCGCAGCCGCCTTGATCAGATTGACGGTCGCCATGATGTAGTCCTCGTCTTAGCCTTAATCGGCGTGGATGCCCGCGGCGGCCTCCAGGGGTGCAAAAATCCAGTGCTTGCCGCGGTCGCGGCGCTTATAGCGGCGTGGGTCTTGAAAAACAAGGAAGGCGCGTGGGCGACCTTATGGCCTCAAAGCCCGCCAGGATTGACCCCAGATGGGGTCGCGCCTGGAGCCTCGGGGGGCGAATTCGCTCCCGCCAGCCTCGCTTCGAGCGCCGCGATCCGGGCCTTGAGCGCTTCGTTCTCCTCGCGGGCGAGACGGGCCATGTCCTTGACGGCCTCGAACTCCTCGCGCTGGACAACGGCGAGGTCGCGCAGGATGCGCTCCGCCTGGCTGCGGAACAGCGTCTCGAACTCGCGCCGCACGCCTTGCGCAACACCGGCCGCGTCATTCATCAACCGAGCCACCTCGTCGAAGAACCGGTTCGTCGTCTGCACCATCTCCGCCTCCGAACCCGGCTGGCGAGCCCGTCGCCAGCCCGCTTGCTATGCTCGCAGACAATGGCAATGGTACGGCGCCATCGCAAGTGCGCGGCGCTCAGAAACCCGGCACCATGAAGAAGGGCGCGGTGCGCCCGCATGGGACTCCCCGATGCTAATCCTCCCGGTCCTGCCGTTTCCTGCAATCAATCCAGTGCTGATTTCCATCGGACCGCTCGCGGTGCGTTGGTATGCGCTGGCTTATATCGTCGGCATTATCGCCGGCTGGTTTTATGCGCGCGCGATCATCGTTTCGCAGCGGTTGTGGGGCGGCCCGGCGCCACTCACCCTCGTCGACATCGACGACTTCGTGATCTGGGTGACGCTCGGGATCATCCTCGGCGGGCGGACCGGCTACGTGCTGTTCTACAATCTTCCGCATTTCGCCGCCCATCCGCTCGAAATCCCGGAGCTGTGGAAGGGTGGCATGTCGTTTCATGGCGGCCTCCTCGGCTGCGTCGTTGCCATCGTGCTGTTCGCCTTGCGCCGTGGCATCCCGGCGTTGTCACTCGGCGACGTGACGACCGCGGTTGCCCCGATCGGACTGTTTCTCGTCCGCATCGCCAATTTCATCAACGGCGAATTGTGGGGCCGGCCAACCGACGTGCCCTGGGCTATGGTCTTTCCCAACGGCGGACCGTTTCCACGCCATCCCAGCCAGCTCTATGAGGCGACGCTGGAGGGCCTTGTGCTGCTCGTCGTGCTGGGACTGCTGCTGCGCCTGGGTGCGCTCAAGCGGCCGGGTGTCGTTACCGGAGCCTTCTTTCTCGGCTATGGCGTCGCCCGCATCGTCTGCGAATTTTTTCGCGAGCCGGACGCGCAGCTCGGCTTTCTCTGGGGCGGCCTCACCATGGGGATGCTGCTCTGCATTCCGCTGATATTGGCAGGCATCGCCGTGCTCGGCTTTGCCTTGACCCGCCAGCCGGTTGCCAACCATGGCTGAGGAACGCTCGCCGCTGGAAAACGAGATCCGGCGCTTGATCGCCGTCGCCGGGCCGATGTCGATCGCCGAATACATGCGGCTGTGCCTCACGCATCCGCAATACGGCTATTACGTCACGCGCGATCCGCTCGGCGTCCATGGCGACTTCGTCACCGCGCCCGAGATCAGCCAGATGTTCGGCGAACTGATCGGATTGTGGATAGTAGCGGTGTGGCAGCAGATGGGCTCGCCGGAAAACGTGCGCGTCGTCGAGCTCGGACCCGGCCGCGGGACGTTGATGGTCGACGCTTTACGCGCGGCGAAAGTCGTCGGCGATTTTCATGCGGCGGTCGTCGTTCATCTGGTCGAAATCAGCCCCAAGCTGCAGCAAGTGCAACAACAGCGTCTGGAAAGCCTCGGCGTGCCGATGCTGTGGCACACCGCCCTTGCCGATGTGCCGAGCGGTCCCGCCATCATCATCGCCAACGAATTCGTCGACGCGCTGCCGGTTCATCAGGCGGTCAAACAAGCCGACGGCTGGCACGAGCGTGTCGTCGAGATCGCGCCCGGCGGGAATCTTGCCATCGGCATCGCCCGCGACCCGCTGCCGCATTTCGAGGCGACGCTGCCCCGGGGCTTGCGCCAGTCGCCCGAAGGCTCGGTCTATGAATGGCGCTCCGACACTTTGGCGCTCGAAATCGGACGGCGCGTGCGGACCGACGGCGCGGCGCTGATCATCGACTACGGTCACGCCTGGTACGGGCTGGGTGAGACCTTGCAGGCGGTCGCCGGGCATTCCTTCACCGACCCGCTGCGCGCGCCGGGCGAAGCCGATCTCACCGCGCATGTCGATTTCGCGGCGCTGGCGCAGAGCGCGCAAATTATCGGCGGGCGCATCCATGGCCCTATTTCGCAGCGCGATCTGCTGCGCGGGCTCGGCATCGACAAGCGCGCGGCTGCGCTCAAGGCGCGCGCGCCGGAGAAAGCAACCGAGATCGACCAGGCGCTCGCCCGGCTGACCGCGACCGGGCCCCGCGGCATGGGCGAGTTGTTCAAGGCGCTCGCCATCGCCGACCCGAAGCTTGGCGAGCTGCCGGGCTTTGAGGCGTAGCGATGATGATCCAGGCTCAGACCCTTGCGCTTCCCGGCGTCCGCCACGCCTTCTTCACGCGGCAAGGTGGGGTTTCGGGCGGCCTCTATGCCAGTCTCAATGGCGGTGTCGGCTCGCGCGACAGCGCCGCCTATGTCGCGGAAAATCGCGCGCGCATGGCGGCGGCGCTTGCGGTCGAGCCGCATTGTTTGCTCACCGCCCACCAGGTCCACTCGCCGCATGTCGTGGTCGCTACGGCGCCGTGGCCGCCGCAATCGCGTCCGCGCGGCGACGCCATCGTCACCTCGACGCCCGGCCTCGCGATCGGGGTGACCACGGCCGATTGCGGCCCGATCCTTCTCGCCGATCCGCAGGCCCGCGTGGTCGGCGCGGCGCACGCCGGCTGGCGCGGCGCGCTCGCCGGGGTTCTCGAGGCCGCGGTCGCGGCCATGGAGCAGCTTGGCGCCGAGCGCAGCCGCATCCGCGGCGCGCTCGGCCCGATGATCCGCCAACATAATTACGAGGTCGGTGCCGATCTCATCGCGCGCTTTGCCAGCGAGGATTCCGCCAGCGAGCGCTTCTTCGTCCCGGCATCGCGCAGCGGCCACGCGTTGTTCGACCTGGCCGCCTATATCGCGGCCCAGCTGCAGCGGGCGGGCATTCGTGAGGTCGAAGATGTGGGCCTGTGCACCTACGCCGATCCGGCGCGGTTTTTCAGCTTCCGCCGCTCGACCCACCGCGCCGAATCCGATTACGGCCGTCACGTCAACGCCATTGCTCTGACCAGCGAATAGCGCGCGGCAAACAGGTACCTTGACCCTGTCCTATCCGCCGCTCGCATTCGCTATTCGCTGCCGACCATTTACCAAACCGCAAAGCCATTGCGATTGCAGCCGAAAACCGGCGGGGACAAGACCCTGATTCATGTTGCCAGCCCCCGAAGTGGCTTGTATCAGGTCCTGGCTTTTGTTTGAGCATGATCCGACCTTCCTTCGCCCGCCGCAGCGGGCTTGGCGAAGGCAGGAAACCCCACCTTTCGGGATCATGCTCTGACCGCGGGCGCGCAGGGGAGCGGAATGGCGAGCAACAACGGAGCCATCAAGCTCATCGCCGGCAATTCCAACCCAGTCCTGGCCGAGGGGATCGGCGCCTATATCGGCACCCCGCTCACCAAGGCGGTGGTGCGGCGTTTCGCCGACATGGAGATTTTCGTCGAAATCCAGGAAAACGTGCGCGGCGCCGACGTTTTCGCCATTCAGTCGACGTCCTTCCCCGCGAACGACCACCTGATGGAATTGCTCATCATCATCGACGCACTGCGCCGTGCCTCGTGGCGGCGAAGGAGACTGGGCTGGACGAGACGGAGTTTGCGTCGGCA
>JBKQQE010000253.1:0-4271 GCA_052326245.1 Xanthobacteraceae bacterium
CCCGGCCATCCACGTCTTTCTTGTTGCAAGGCCGTGAAGACGTGGATGCCCGGCAGACCTTAGTCCTAGCGATCCGTCGAAGACGGATCGCGCTGGCCGGGCATGACGAGTCAATTCAAGCGACGCGGCCGCGCGCGGTGCGCAGCGCGCCCGGATCGACGAACGGCGACTGCTCGAACAGCACGATCTCGGCGGCATTGCCGGGCCTGATGTCGACGGAAGGCATGCCCCACAGCCGCCGCGGCCGCGACGTCGCCGAGCGCAGCACGTCGCGCATCGGAATTCCGGCGGCGAGGAAATGCGACAGCTCGTCGACCAGCGCCGAGCCGTGCACGACCCCGGGACTTCCCGCATCCGAGCCGGCGACGAGGTCGACGCCGAGCGCCTGCGCCATCGCCACGTGCTCGAGATGGGAATCCAGAATCCGGCGCAGGCTCGCGACCGCCGTGGCGTCCCATCCGGCGAGCTCCGGCCGCGCCCACTGGAACTGGACCGGCGAGAATGTCGGCACCCAGGCGATGCCCTTGTCCGCCATGCGCCCGAGAACCTCGCGGTTCATGAAGAAGCCGTGCTCGATCGAATCGACGCCGGCCGCCGCCGCGACTTCGAGGCCCTCCAGCCCGCTGCAATGCGCGAAGGTGCGGCGGCCGCGCCGATGCGCGGCGGCGACGATGGCACGCAGCTCCGCTTCGCTGAACTGCGGCGATCCCTTCACCGAACCGGACGCGAAGTCGATGATCCCGGTCAGAATGATCTTGACGTCGTCGGCGGTCCGCGCGATCTCCCCGACGATGGCGTCGATGTCGCCGTCGGGCGCGACGTCGCGCGCCATGAAGGCGCCGTAGCGCTTCGCCCGCTTCAGCCCGAGGCCGGGCGAGCGCACCACCACGCCGGAACGGCGGTCGCGCGCCAGTTCGTCGCGAATGGCGTGGTTGACCCCGTAGCGGTCGCCGGCGTCGCGCACCAGCGTCACGCCGGCGCGGCGCGAGCGCGCGATATTGGCGCGCGCCACCTCCATCATGTTCGCCACTGGCGCGTTCAGATAGGCGTTGCGCGCTTCGAAATCGAGCTCGCCGCCGTCGAGGAACAGGTGGGCATGGGCCTCCACCAGGCCCGGCATGGCGAACGGCGCCTCGATATCGGCGCGCGCTTTCGCCGCCCTGGTGTCGATCGACGCGATCGTGCCGTCGCGGATCGAGATCAGGAACGGCGCCGCGGCGCCGTCGTGCAGCTCATCGCCGTCGAAATAGCTTTGCACGCGGAGATGTCGGGTCGTCATCGGTTACGCCTTGTAGAGCTTGCGGACGGCGCGCAGCGCATTGCTGCCGCTCTGCTCCAGGAAATTGCGGTAGGCCATCAGCACGTAGTTGTCCTGCGCCAGCGGCTGGTAGTCGCGCCACGGCGTGCCGAGCACGGTGTCGAAGCCGAGCGGCACCGCGAGCGTCAGGAAGGCGCATTCCAGCGTGTGCTTGAGATCGGAGCCGTCGGCGGCCTTCGGCGGCAGCTGCTGGCCGATATTGGACAGTCCGCCCATCATGTGGACGCCCGCGAGATCCGGATCGGCGCCGATCAGCCCGATGGCGTCGAGCGTGGCGCGGTTGAGGGCGGTGGTGTCCGCGATCATCGCGCTCACCGACATGTCGATGAAGATGTCGTCGGCGGGCATGCCGTAGTCGGCGCGCAGCCGCAGCGCGCAGCGCCGCGCGGTCTGGTAGATCTCGTCGGCGGTCTTGTTGCCCTTGGCGACGCCGTCCTCCACCCGCTCCGAGGCCATCAGGATCACCTTGAACGGCCCGTGCTCCCGGTACAGATCCATCAGGTCCCAGCGATGTTCGGTGACCGAATTGACGATCGGCGGCGCGCCGCCGGCCCGCGCCCGGTCGTACGAGCGCAGGCAGAGCTCCTGCACCTGGGCGCTGGGGAAATCGAACGAGATCGGCGTGGTCACGACGGCCTGGATGGCGCGGATCACCTCGGTCATGAATTTGGTGTCGGTGAGCGCGCGCGCGCCGACATTGACGTTGAGCCAGCTGGCCCCGGCGTCCGCCTGCTTGACGGCGAGCTGCTGGATGCCGCCGATGTCCTTGTTCTCGAACAGCGCCTTGGTGCTCTTGAAGCCGGGATTGATGCGCTCGCCGATGATCCTGATGTCGAAGCCGTGCTGGCTGTTCACGATACTCTGTCCTCCCTGGGTGCTTCGAAGCCGATGTTGCGCATGAAGCGTTTCTGGAACTGCGGACGGGCGCTGAGCTCCAGATAGCGGCAGCGCGCCGCCAGCTCCCGCGCGGCCGCGCGTTCCGCGCGCGAGGCCAGCATCCGCGTGATGCCGACGCCGGCGGCGTTGCCGACCTGTGAAATCCGCCCGCGCGCCAGATCCGGCAGCATGCCGATCCGCAGCGCGCTGCGCACATCAATGAAGCTGCCGAACGCGCCGGCGAGCACGAAGCGCTCGATCGCCTGCTCCCCGATCCCGGCCTGCTCGAGCAGCAGGTCGACGCCGGTGCGGATGGCGGACTTCGCCAGCTGCACCGCGCGGATGTCGGATTGCGTGATGTGGACGTCGGGCGCGAGCAGGATCGCGCGCTCGGTCCCCACCAGGCCGACGGCGGGATGGCTGCTGGCGAGCCGGCCACCGTCGTCGAGGATGCCGAGCGCGTGGGCGACCGCGATCAGGTCGAGAATTCCCGACCCGCAGATCCCGACCGCCGGCCGATCGCCGATGGTCGCCACCCCGATGCGCCCGCCGTCGGCCCAGGCCCGCTCGATGGCGCCGTCGGCCGCGCGCATGCCGCAGCACAGGTGTCCGCCTTCGAGCGCCGGCCCGGACGGGCAGGACGCCGAGTGGATCTCGCCGTGGTGAATCAGCGAGATCTCGGTATTGGTGCCGATATCCATGACGATGCTGGTGGCGGCCGCGGTCCACAGCTCGCGCGTCGCGTGCAGCGCCGCGACGTGGTCGGAGCCGACGAAGCCGCCGATGTTGGCGGCCATGCAGACCGAGGCGCCCGCTGCCGCCGCCACGCCGAGGTCGCGGGCGGCAACGTCGGTGGCGTCGCGCAGCGCGGCGACGAACGGGGCGCGGCCGAGCTGGCGGACCGGCAGGCCGAGCAGCAGGTGCTGCATGGCGGTGTTGCCGCACACCGCGAGATCGACGATATCGCTCGCCCGCGCCCCGACCGCGCGGCAGAGATCGTGGCCGAGCGCGTTGATCGCGGCGACCGCGGCCTGCTGCAGCTCCTCGAAGCGATCGCGGCCGCCGGTGGCATAGTTGATCCGGCTGATCAGGTCGGCGCCCCAGGCCACTTGGGGATTCTCGATGCCGAGGCTCGCCAGCCGCTTGCCGGTCTGCAGGTCGACCAGGAAGCCGGCGGCATTGGTGGTGCCGAGATCGACCGCCAGGCCGAGGCCGCGGCGGCCGGGCGGCGCGACCGCGACGATGGTCGTCCCGCGCCGGAAGATCCGCGCCGACCAGCCGTTGTCGCGAAGCGCCTCGGGCAACTCGCGCGCCGCGACGAGGTCGATGGCATCGATCGGATCGGCGATGGCGTCGCGCACGCGATCCAGATCGCTGCGGCTGTCGTTAAGGCTCGCCTCGGCGACGGCGATGTCGTGGGCGACGACGACCGGGTCCGGACGAACGTCCGCCGCGGCATCGGTCGCGGCCACGTCGGCGCGCACGATCGGCGCCAGCGACCGCGGCGCGATCTCGATCGTGCAGCTGCCGCGCGGCCGCACGCAGCAGGCGCGGACCCATTTCCTGCGGCCGGGCAGATCGCCGGCTTCGCTGACGATCGCCTCGCCGCCATCCAGGTGCACGGCGTGGCCGCCGGTGATCCGGATGGTGCAGGCGCCGCAGACGCCGCGACCGCCGCAGGCGCCGACGATCCGCACGCCGTGCCGCCGCGCCGCCTGGAACACCGTCTCGTTCTCGCGGCACGAAATCTCCCGGTCGATCTCCGGAAACCGTAGCAGGTGGGAGCGCGGCGCGAGGCTTGCCTTCGACATCACGACACGCCCTCGACGTGCGCGACCGCCGGTGGCCGCGCCGCCTGGTGCCGGCATTTGCCCCGCCACCGGCAATCGTCGCAGCGCGACCACTGCGCGGGGGGAAGGTCGCGGCCGACGCCGTAGACCACCGACGCGGATTTCAGCGGATTGAGCGCCAGCGTCTCGTTGACGCCGACGCCGATCGACCCCGCGGCGGCCAGCCGCAGCACGGCGGGCTGCGCCGCGAGCGCCAGCCCCGGATCGCCGGCGCGCAATTCGCCCGC
>JBKQQE010000254.1:0-7747 GCA_052326245.1 Xanthobacteraceae bacterium
GAAGGTAGGGCGGGCACTCCGCTGCCCGCCGTCGGTGGCAGAGGAACCAGCGTCACACTATCGTCATGCGGCGGGCAGGGGACTGCCCGCCCTACCCTCCATGACTGACGCATTACGCCATGCCGGGCAAAAATCATTGCGTGCCAGGAACGCGCCTGTTAGGCTGGCCCGAAAGAAACCGTTCACCACACGACTTATCAGGCCGATCCAAGCATGAAAACTTTTCGCCCCATTGTCACCCTCGTTCTTCTCGCCTCGCTCGCGCCCGGCGCCCTCGCCGCCGGCCAGCCGCTCAAGATTGATCCGGCCAAGACCGGCCCGCCCATCTCCCAGTTTATCTACGGCCAATTCATCGAGCATCTGGGGCATATGGAAATCGCCACGCTCACCACCGTGCTCATGGTCGGCATCTACCGCACCCATGCGGCGCTGGAGGCGGCCTGGAAATACTTCATTCTCGGCAGCGTCGGGATCGCATTTGCCCTGTTCGGCACGATTCTGGTGTATATGGCGGCCCGGCCGGTGATCGGCGAGGGCCAGGACGCCATGATCTGGACGGTGCTGATCGGTCGCGCCGCCGAATTCGATCCTGCCCTTATCAATGTCGCCTTCATTTTTCTGCTGCTCGGCTACGGCACCAAGGTCGGCCTCGCCCCGTTGCACGCGTGGCTTCCCGATGCCCATGCCGAAGGCCCCACCCCGATCTCCGCGGTGCTTTCGGGATTGCTGCTGAACGTCGCGCTCTATGCCGTGCTGCGCTTCAAGATCCTGCTCGCCGCCAGTCCGTACGCGATCGCGCCGGGCCCGCTGATGATCACGATGGGACTGGTGTCGCTGATCTTCGCGGCCTTCATGCTGTACCGCCGCCGCGACATCAAGCGGCTGTTCGCCTATTCCTCGATCGAGCACATGGGCATCATCGTGTTCGCGTTCGGAATGGGCGGCCCGCTCGCCAATTTCGCCGGGCTGCTGCACATGGTGATGCACAGCCTGACCAAATCGGCGATCTTCTACGCCGTCGGCCACATCTCGCAGATCAAGGGCACGCAGCGGATCGCGCGGATCCGGGGACTGACGGTGACGCATCCGGCGCTCGGCTGGGGCCTCGTGATCGGTGTCGTCGCCATCGCCGGGCTGCCGCCGCTGGGTATCTTCATGAGCGAGTTTCTGGTGGTAAGCTCCACCTTCGCGCGGCAGCCGTGGCTCGCGATCCCGCTGGTGTTCGGCCTGCTGCTCGCCTTCGGAGCGTTGACGTTGCGCCTCACCAGCGTTGCCTTCGGCGAGCCGCGCGGCAGCACGGCTTCGGCAGAGGCTTCATATGTGCCGATGTTCGCTCATCTCTCGCTGGTGTTGATGGCGGGCATCTATCTTCCGGCGCCGCTGGTGATCTGGGTCCAGCACGTGGCGACCCTTCTTGGATAGTGCGGAGAATGGACTGGCCATGCCGTCGCTGAGCGATCTCATCCTGCAGGGGCGAAAAGTGCGAGAGCACGGTCCGTGGCCGCGCGCCGTGGTCGAGACCTCCGGCTGGAACCAAGCGGCAGAGCAGTTGGCGGACGGGCGCTGGAGCCTGCTCGGGCTCTGGGGCGAGCCTTCGACGGTCCATATGGCGGTCCAGGACCGGCACAGCACGGAAATTGCCGTCGTCAGCCTGGAGTGCCCGAACCACCACTACCCTTCGGTCGGCAGGCGCCATCCTCCCGCGCTGCGGCTGGAGCGCACCATCCATGACCTGTTCGGGCTGGAAGCGGACGCTTCGCCGGACCAGCGCCCGTGGCTCGATCACGACCGCTGGGGGGTGCGCTTCCCGCTGGGAGCGCGCGCCGAGGTGTCGTCGGGCGGCGCGCCGTATCACTTCCTGCCGTCGGAGGGCGACAGCCTGCATCAGATCGCGGTCGGTCCCGTACACGCCGGCATCATCGAGCCGGGTCATTTCCGCTTTACCGCAAGCGGCGAAACCGTGGTTCGGCTGGAGCAGCGGCTCGGATACACCCACAAGGGCGTCGACGCGCTGATGAACGGCGCCGCCATCGAACGCGCAACGCAGCTCGCCGGGCGGGTTTCCGGCGACAGCACGGTGGCCTATGCGCTTGTCTTTTCGCTGGCTTGCGAAGCGGCGCTTGCGACCGCGGTGCCGCCGCGGGCGATCTGGCTGCGCGCGCTGATGTCGGAACTGGAACGGCTCGCCAACCATCTCGGCGACATCGGCGCGATCTGCAACGACGCCTCGTTCGTGATGATGCATGCGCATTGCGGCGTGCTGCGGGAAGACGTCCTGCGCGCCGCTCACGCCGCCTTCGGCCATCGTTTGATGCGGGACGCGGTGATGCCGGGCGGCGTGGCCCGCGATCTCGACGCCAACGGTGCCGCCGCCATCCGGGCGGCGCTCGCCACGATCCGTGGCCGCTTCCCCGCTCTGGTTGAACTCTACGACAACACCGCCTCGCTGCAGGATCGCACCGTCGGCACGGGAGTTCTGACGCCGGCGTTGGCGGCACAATACGCCGCGGGCGGCTACATCGGGCGCGCCTCGGGCCGCGCGATCGACGCCCGGCGAACGCCGGGTTATCCACCCTATGACAGGCTGCACTTCGACGTTCCGGTGCTCGGCGACGGCGACGTCAATGCCAGGGTCTGGATTCGCATCCGCGAGGTGGAGCAGAGCCTGTCGCTGGTCGATCAGATCCTGGGCGGCCTCCCCGAAGGACCGCTTCAGGCGCCGGTCGAGCATCCGCCGGAACCGCGCGAGGGCCTGGCGATGGTCGAGGGGTTTCGGGGCGATATCCTGGCCTGGCTGCGGATCGACGCCGGCCGGATCGACCGATGCCACCTGCGCGATCCTTCCTGGTTTCAGTGGCCGCTGCTCGAAGCCGCGATCGAAGGCAACATCGTCGCCGATTTCCCGCTCTGCAACAAATCGTTCAACTGCTCCTATTCGGGCCACGATCTTTGAGGACAGCACGACGTGCGTAAGCTTCTCTTTCAAAGCCTGTTGCGGCAGCCACTCACCGAACGCGCGCCGGCGCTCGACGCTGCCGCGGTGGACGAGCTTGCCGCGGCCGTCGGCCGCACGGCGCGGCGGCGGCTCGGGCGCAGCATCTCCATCCGCGAGGTCGACGCGGGATCCTGCAACGGCTGCGAGCTGGAAATCCACGCGCTGAACAATGCATATTACGACGTCGAGCGCTTCGGTATCCGCTTCGTCGCGTCGCCGCGTCACGCCGACGTGCTGCTGGTGACTGGTCCGGTGACGAAGAACATGCGCGACGCCCTGCAGCGCACCTATGACGCCATGCCAAATCCGAAATGGGTGGTTGCGGTCGGCGATTGCGCCAGGGACGGCGGCTGTTTCGCCGGCAGCTATGCCGTCGTCGGTGGCGTCTCCGAGGTCGTGCCCGTCGACCTCCACATCCCCGGCTGCTCTCCCACGCCGACGGCAATCCTGCAGGGGCTGCTGGCGCTGCTTGGGCAAACCACCAAAGGCGCGGTGGGTCCGTGAAGGCCGGCGCTATTTCGGCGGTCGGCCACGTATCGGCTGCGGAGCTGCGACATGCTCCTTGAGGCGCACGCCGCGCCCTCCCGTCGAGCTGGTGGCGCCGGGATTGATCAACTCGATCCCCGCCTGCTCGAGCGCCGAAACCAGCTTCATGAGAGAATCGACGTTGGCCCGGATCACCCCTTCGCTGGCCTCCATGCGCTGGATGGTGGGAACGGAAAGATTGGCGAGCTCGGCGGTCTCGCGCTGATCGATGTTCAGAAGCGCGCGCGCGGCCCGAAGCTGGTTGGACGTGATCATTGCGGGTGGTCGGCTCCCTGCGACGTGGGACGGAATCGCTATACGATATGAACTTTGGCTTCAAACATCAATAAACATGTCCAATATATCAATTGGCATCGCTATTCTCCCCAAGCTCTGTTCCGCCGCCCTGTCGCCGGTCATGATCGCCCGCATTCCGGGATTCGGACGGACGCCCGAGCATCAGCGCGCGCGCCATGAGACGTAGGCTTGTTGGCATCATGCGCGCGCTGCGCGGCGCGAAGCGGTCGGTGGCGGTTACGGCGCCACCGCTGCGCGTGGGCTTTGGCGCACACGCCAACTGGCCGCAATACATCCGACAAAGTCTCGATCCGCGCTACGCGCCGAGCTTCGTCGACCTTGCACACGCCGACATCGACGATTTCGACGTCGTCGTTCCCGTGCAGATCGAGCACTACGAACCGCTGGCGCGCTTTCCCGCGCTGCGCGGACGAAAATTCCTCATCCCGTCGGCCGAGGTGGTCGCGCTCTGCGACGACAAGCTGAAGCTGAATGAGTTTCTTGTCGGAAAAGGATTCGACAATCTTGTGCCGCCGCGGCGCGATTTCGGCCCGCCCTACCCCTATGTGCGGAAAAAACGCCGGGGCTGGTACGGGCTGCATTGCCAGATCGTGCACGGCGCCGACGACGAACGGGATCTCGATCTGAGTGACGACGCGTGGTTTGCGCAAGCCTACGTGCCGGGAGAGACCGAGTGTGCCACCCATATCCTGCGCGTCGGCGGCCGGATTCGCTACGCATCCACGGTCACCTACACGATGGCCGCGGCCGCGCTGGTCAAGGGCCAGCATCATGCACCGGTCTCGACGGCGTTCGCTCCGGGCTGCACTTATCTCGACCGCTTTGCCGAGGTGCTGGAAGCCCTCGAATTCGAAGGCACGGCGTGCCTCGACTACCGGGTGGTGTCCGGCCAGCCCGTTCTGTTCGAGATCAACCCGCGCTTTGGCGGCTCGCTCTGCGGCGACGTGACGGCCTATGTCGACGCCTACATTGCCGCGCTCGATCGCGGATGACCGGCGGCGTTGATGCGGCGCAAACCGCCCCGTCGGCGGCGCCTGCCGCCGGACTGCATTGGCGAACATCAACCCTTACTGTTCAGACTGCCAGTTGTCCGACCTCCGGTACGAGGAATTGCGTTCGATCCGGTCCGTGTCGCGGAGATAGTAGACATTGTTGATCTTCTCGGCGTAGCGGCCGCTGACCGTGCATTTCTCGCCGTTGTGGCAGGCCCCCTGCAGCGGCCATTGGCCTGCGGGACCGAGTTCGACCACGCAGGAGTGGATGTCGGAACTGTCCTTGCCGCTGTCGTAGATCACCGCTGTCGGCGCGTCCGACATGTCGCCCTCGACCATGACCTGGACCATGATGCCGGTGCAGGTAACCCATCCCCTGTTCGCCAATACCGCTGCCGGCTGCAGTGCGAGGAAGACCGCACCCATCGCCGGTAACATCATCCATTTCTTCATCGAAAATGCCTCGTTGCCGTTTCCGACAACCAAGCAAGCTCCATGCCGCGCCGATCCTAATTCCTAGTTTCCGAAGTTCGTGAGTCGCTCGCCGCAAAGGCCAGCCTCGATTCACTAAGGCGGATAGAGCCGAATTGAGGACGAGTTTGGTCCGCCGGGTACTATCAAACTCTTCATGTGGCTCGCATTGTCGTCCTGACATGAAGGCGCCTCTTTCGCCGCCGTCGCTTCTTTCGCCTCACAATTCCGTATCTGGGCAGCCGCGTCCCGCAAATGGTCGGACGGCGGACATTTGCCGTCCTTGTCGGCCTCGCACAGGCACCACGTGCGTAGCGTCATGGTTGAAGCGACATTGGACTCAGCGATCAGCTTGTCTTGCGTTCGAACGCAGCTCTCAAACAACGAGAATTCGAGATGCGACGATGTTTGCAATGACCACACGTGCTTTTGTTCAAACTTGCTCCGACACTGTCCGATCTTTGCAATATCGGCCACCGATTTCATCTTCAAGCAATCAATGTCGTCTTTATTCGTCACCGTCGCCGCCGGCGTCGAAAATAGCATTATGTAGAGAATCCACTTCATCGACCCACCCCTTGAACTACGGGCTCGGCTGCAGCTTTCGGATTGCCTGTTCGATGCCCACGAGATCCAGCCGATTCTGTGCCGACTGCACCTGGACCGTCGAAGAAATCGGCGCGGTAAAGGCATCGCCGACGGGTAGAGATGTAACAGTGAGTTTCTTTGTCTCGGCAATGGGAGCCATGGTTATGTTGAGCTGCTCGTCAAGCGAGTAGCTGCCACCAAACCCGACGACGTTGGTCCCCGGGGCAAAATTCCACGTGTACGTACCATTCCCTGCAAGCTTTACGGTGATGTCGGTGTCATAGATTGGTTTGTCGATTGTCGCTGACGAGGCTACGGCCATGGCTTCGGCCGTACGGTAGAGCCAGCTGCCGACGCCAAGATGCTGTGCCAGCGCATGGACTGACGGAATGTCCGGAGGACACTTCAACGTTTTGTCCTTCATCAAGTCAGCGGACTTGAAATTGAAAGTGATACCGCTGCTGCGTTCTCCCTTGTCGTCAAGCTGAAGACCCGGACCACTAACGTTCCAGCTTGAGAAATTCACAGGGCTGTGGAGGCTCTTTCTTGTAACTCCGCCGCTGACATTGACATCGGTATCGGCTTTGGGCGCAAGCGAGACGGATACCAGCCACTTTTGGGCCTTGAAACGCTTCAGTGCGGGATTCCCGTCAAGAGCGACAAATGTTTCCTGCAGCTCGCATGACGTTTGCCAGAGGATAGCGCGGATGGGGAGACTGAAGTCGTCTCGCGGGATGTCGGGGACAACGCTGCATCCGCACATGGCAATGGCCAACGGCGCGGCAAAAACGCCACGTGATGAAGACAAGACAGCCCCCTATCATCCGCCTTACATCCTAAGATAGCGAAACAGATCCATTTCTCGGAGTCAATGCGAATTGGGATTCGGCTGCTTATGGAGCAAAGGGGGGCTACGTAGCGGCGCAGAAGCACGCCATTCATCACTGATGACTTCCTGTTCACTTCCTTTGCTGCAGCAATTCGGCACGCCGCAGGTCCGCGTGGTCGACCAGTCGCTGGCAGAAATTGTGATAGCGATGCAGCAGGATCGAGATGTTGTGGCACTTGTTGAAGATCGAGTTCATCAACTCGCCGTGCAACGACTTCGATCTTGCCTGCTGCGCCTCGACGGTAACGCCGACCGGCGCCCCGGTGCTGATAGCGAGCTCGCCAATCTTCGATGCGTTTTCGTTGAGATACCTGATGGTTTCAGGGACGCGCGTGTCGGGCACCCCATGCATGCAGGTTGCGGCAATCCGGAAATAGACCGAGCATTCCAGCATCTCGCCGGAAAGCTCGGTTGCGGCGCGTTGTTCGGCGTCGGACCGGCTTTGGGCCCACGCGCCGCAAGTCCCGATGATGATCCAGCCCGCCGCAACAAGGAGTTTCAACATTTCCCAACCGCACATCAGCAATTTCCGGTTCTCCGGCGAAAGGATTTGGTGCGGCCACATTGCGGCCGTCACCGCAATCGCCTCGTCAACGCGATACGCACCGTAAGGTCACGCCTGGCCCGGATCAATCCTCCTCAGAACCTGAACCAATTCCGGCGGCATAAGACTCTGTACCGCAGTCCAACACATTCTCGCTCCAATCGATCGAAACACAATCAGGTAGGTGCCACATAATACTTCTTCCTTTGTTCAAATAGATCCTCCAAGTCATCTTTCAACTCCACAGCCTTTTTCCCTGACACTAGGTCCTCCACCACCACCGTGTCCTGCTGAAATAACCTCTCCAGTGTCCTTACGTGTTCAGCTTGAACTGCTGCTGGGATCGCCTGACCAGGAGCTCGCCTTTCACGTTCCGGCGCCTGCCTCCGAATCCTCATCGCCATATGTAACATGCAATAAGGACC
>JBKQQE010000255.1:0-4072 GCA_052326245.1 Xanthobacteraceae bacterium
ATGGCGAAGTGGGCCGATGGATTGGGAACAAAAACATGCCCGATCAGTGGGGACGCGGCTTGATCGCCGGACACCAGTTCAACGATCGCACTGAACTTTATGCCGAGCTGTATGACTTGCAGGCCATCAATCGCATCGGCGACCAGCCCAAGCAGCGCTCTTTCACGCTCGATCTCGGCGGGCGCCAGACCCTCGGCCATTCCGGCCATCTTCGATTGCTGTTTATGGGCGGACGCGCCATCCAGGCCGTTACGCGCACCAATGGCGAACCAAGCTGGATCGCCTACATCGGTTTCCAACTCTTGCTGGGACCGAAGGAGAAGGAAACGCTGGGCAAGCAGCCCTGAGCGGTGCGGCCGTTCCTGCCTAGATCGGCTCCGCGGAGTCGATTCGTCTCCGGAAAACTGCGCCGCAGATCAGCAGACCAACCGTTAAAAACGTGGTTGCGGCAATTCCAGCGTTGAGCCAGAAATGCAGCAAAGGGCGAAATTCAATCGCCGGGATGCCGGCGTTGTCATACGACTTGAGCGTTCCGCCAATCAGCGCCAGTACCGGCACGACGATCGTGATGACGCGAATTTGTCCCCGCGAATAGGGCTTTGTGGTCGGCAATTCACCCGGCTCGGTCGTGCGATACCACATCCAGATCCATATCGCAACGACAGCAAGGCCGAACAGGCTGCTGCCGTCCTGCAGCACCTTGTACATCTGCACATCCCCTTCAATGGGCAAGTGGACTGGCAGCCTGAGGAAGCTCCAATGTCGATACGGCCAATAGAACGGGTGGGTGAACGAATCCCATAGAAGGTGCGTCGCTTCTCCAACCACGATGGAGACTACGATCAATGCCAGCCGCGCGGGCGGCCAGAACGAGAAAGGTTTCGCACTGGGTTTCAGTCGCTCGCGAAACCCCTCCGGCAGGAGCATAGTGAAGGGCTGCTTTACGAAGGCATGAAAGAGCCAAAGCGCAGCGAGGCTCAGCGGCAAATCATACAGAAACAGCCCGTGCAGTGAGTGGGCGCCGAGTCCGTGCGCGTTGAGAAAGAAAAAATAGGCGAAATCGGGCGCGAAGCTTCCGACGATAAGGGCCGACAGGACAAGACGCGTTTTTTGAAAAGGCCATATGGCGGCTGCGTGCGAGAACGTAAAAGGCATTGTTTCAAGTATCTCGTATGCCGCAGAAGGTTCTGAATCGTCCCAAGATTCGCTACGCCCGTTGATGAGCTGTGTATCGGCAAGATACGATGACCGTGAAAAGGTTTCCAGGAGATACGCGCCGTGCGTGCATTTTCCGTTGTGCCTGTTTGCGTTTTTGCGTTGGGTTCCCTCACTGTTGCCGCGCAAACCGCGCCGAAACTTCCCAGAGAAATCGTACGAAAGGCTGCCCCAACGCAGGTTGCGCAGGTGGCGCTCACACCGCCGATGGGCTGGAACAGCTGGAATTTCTTCGCCGGCCGCGTGACCGACAAGGACATTCGCAGCGCCGCCGATCAGCTTGTGGCTACCGGCATGAAAGATGCCGGGTACGTCTACGTCAACATCGACGACACATGGGAGGGCGAGCGCGACCCCGATGGCGTGCTGCACTCGAATGCAAAGTTTCCCGACATAAAGGCACTCGCCGACTACGTGCACTCAAAGGGGCTCAAGCTTGGGATCTACTCGTCGCCAGGGCCAAAGACCTGCGCGGGTTTCGCAGGCTCACTCGATCATGAGGCGCAGGACGCCGAGCTTTACGCTTCATGGGGCGTCGATTACCTGAAGTACGACTTGTGTAGCTATCGCGAGTCGGTCATGTCCGTGCAGGCGCCCGACGACAAAGTGGCGCAGATGCGCCTGATGATCGCGGCTTACGGCAAGATGGACAAGGCGCTCAAGGCCACCGGCCGTCCCATCGTTTATTCGCTGTGCCAGTACGGATGGGACGCGGTATGGGAGTGGGGCCCAAACGTCGGGGCGAATCTGTGGCGCACCACGGGCGATATCCAGCCCTACTGGCAGAGCATCTACTCCATCCTGAATGAGCAGGCCGGCCTCGCCAAATACGCGGGCCCCGGTCACTGGAACGATCCCGACATGCTCGAAGTGGGCAACGGCAGGCTTTCGCTGGCGGAGAATCGCACACACTTTTCCATGTGGGCCATGCTGGCCGCTCCGCTGCTCGCCGGCAACGACCTGCCCAACATGACGCCTGAAGTCCGCGCCATCCTTACCAATCGCGAGGTGATCGCGATTGATCAGGATCGCCTTGGCCGCGAAGCCACGCACGCCTACTCCGATGGCGAAGTGGACGTCTGGACGCGGCCTCTCTCCGGCGGAGCCGTGGCCATCGCTGTCATCAACGCCGGACCGGACCGGTACTCCACGCACCCGTTTCACCTGAGCCTGACCAAGCTTGGCCTGCACGGAGCGCAAAAGGGCAAGGACCTGTGGACGGGCAAGGAGATTGCGCTGACCGACGGAATGCCAATCGAAATCGCGAGCCACGATATTCTGTTGGTGCGCATCAAGTCGCCAAAATAGCCTGAAGCAGCGGATAGCCTGCGGACTTTCGATCGGGCTAACAATCTCCTCGATTGAATCTCAGATTTTTATTTCTACTTGCGCTAAAACCGGTTAGAGTTATCCCCAACGGCTCCCTCCCGCCGCTCCATTTGTGACGCTTAGAACGCGCCGCTGTGGGGCTTGCTGCCCGTTAGCGGCCTGATCTTTTTCCATCGTCCTTCAAGAGGCCTTTCCATGAGCGACGTCAGATGCCCGCATTGCGGGGGGACCAACGATTCCAATGCTGCGTTCTGCGGAACCTGCGGAACGCCGCTTGCTACTCAACAACCGCAACCGCCTTCACCGCCCGCATCGAACCAGCCACAAACACCGAGCGCCTATGCGCCGCCGCCGGGCGCGATTCCCGCGCCACCCGGAGTCTATCCGCCGCCCCCTGGCGTCTATCCACCCATGGGCCCCGGCGCGAACGTGACGGGACAAAACACCAAGTGGGCCATCGGGCTGGGCATTGCGGCCGTGTTCTGCTGCGGACCCTTTACGGCAATTCCGGGCCTTTTTCTTGCCAAGAAAGACATGGATGATTTTGCCTCAGGGCGCGCGCCGTATTTGAACGAAAGCTCGGCCAAACTCGCCTTTTACCTGAACGTGGCTGCTTTGATTCTTTCGGCTATCGGGATCTTGTTCTTCTGGGGTAGGGGTTTTCGCGCTCTTTGAGTTCACTGGGGGGGCCTGAATGTACGGCCGAACCGACAAATCGGTTGCTATGGGATTGCTGGCTTTTGCCTGCTCAGTTCTTGCCGTGGCGGCATGGCTCAAACCCGCTGCGATCGGCTATGGAACGCATATGCAACTGGGTTTGCCCCCCTGTAATTTTCTGCGCCTCACGCATCTGCCCTGCCCGACGTGCGGAATGACGACGTGTTTTGCGTGGGCCATCCGCCTTCAATTCCGGAAAGCGTTCTTCGCCAATCCGTTCGGCGTCCTGGCGTTTTTCGGCACGGTGTCGCTCATTCCGTTGGCGATCGTACTGCTTTGGCGCCGCATTTCATTTCGCCGGATTACAGACCACGCCTGGTTCAACAAGGCTGTCTACGCTTCAACTGCACTTTTGCTCGTGAGCTGGGTTTTCAAGTTGGCGGAGTTTCAGTTCGCGGGTTACTGATCTCTCCGCCTTTCACTCGGAAAAGGAGTTCCTATGGCAACCATCGCTCCTCCCCTGATTTGTCCCCAGGGACATGGGCCCGGAGTGCCTGGTTCGCGGTTCTGCACGTTTTGTGGGGCCACGCTCGTAGCGCCGGGGGTGCCCGTGTCCGCAAGTCCTGCGACGGTGCCGCCGCCAGCCGCCGGCGGGTGGCAACCGGTCAATACCGGGCCTGCTCAAGCAATGCCCGCAGTGCCGGCTCAAGCCACGGCCGCGCCGCAATGGCAGCCGGCGCCGGCAACGGCAGTCCAACCGCCTCAGTGGCAACCCGCACCCGTAGCGCCCGTTCCGCCGCCATCTTCGGGTCCAATTCCTGCGCCGTCGCCCGACGCAACCCAGGCGGCGCCGACCGTCGCGAATCAGCCG
>JBKQQE010000256.1:0-8747 GCA_052326245.1 Xanthobacteraceae bacterium
TCTCGCCGGCGAGCGCGCCGACCCGCCCACCGGGGAGTGGGCGGATCGGCAGCTCAAGGTGCCGGTAATCGATCCCTGGGGGCAGACCGAAACCGGCTGGGGCATCGCCGGCACTCCGGTCGGCCTCGGCGTGCTGCCGGTGAAGCACGGTTCGCCCACGGTACCGATGCCGGGCTACCAGGTCGACGTGGTCGACGAGGCGGCGAAGCCCTTACCGGCCAACAAGATGGGTTCGATCGTCATCAAGCTGCCGATGCCGCCGGGCTGCCTGCCGACGCTGTGGCAGCAGGACGACCGCTTCCACGACTCCTACCTCAGCGATTATCCCGGCTACTACAAGACCTCGGACGCCGGCTACAAGGATGACGACGGCTACGTGTTCGTGATGGGCCGTACCGACGACATCATCAACGTCGCCGGACACCGGCTGTCGACCGGCGGCATGGAGGAGGTGCTGGCCTCGCATCCCGACGTCGCCGAATGCGCCGTGCTCGGCATCAAGGATGCGCTCAAGGGCGAGGTGCCGTGCGGCTTCGTCGTGCTCAAGGCCGGCGTCATCCGCTCGAGCGCCGACATCGAGAAGGAAATCGTCGCCCTGGTGCGCGACAAGATCGGACCGGTCGCCGCCTTCAAGCTGGCGATCACGGTCAACCGGCTGCCGAAAACCCGCTCCGGCAAGATCCTGCGCGGCACCATGAAGAAGATCGCCGACGGCGACAGCTGGAGCATGCCGGCGACCATCGACGACCCCGCGGTGCTGGACGAGATCGGCACCGCGCTGCAGCGCAAGGGGCTGACCCCCTGACCGCCGCCGCGGCGGCGCGCGGGATCATCGTTCCGCCGCCTTTACAGGCCCATGGATCTGGTCCAAGCGTCCGGTGGACGCGCGCGTGGATGGGTCGTGAGCGGGTATCGGGATGACCGGGGTTATAGCGAGATGTGTGGTGATGGCGGCGCTCGCCGGGGCGCTCGGGGGCTGCGCGGAGCAGGCGGAGCGGCCACAGGCCGCGGCCAGCGCGCCCGCGCCCGACGACGACGCTTACTGCCAGGCCAAGGGCTTCAAGCCGGGCTCCGACGCCTACGTCAATTGCCGCAAGGATCGCGACTATGTGGCGAGCCGGCGCGCGCAACAGGAAAAGACGAATTCCAGCAAGCTGGGAGACTATATGATCAATAATCCCAAATGATGGACGTCCCGAGATAATCGATATCCACGCCGCGCGCCGGTTTTCAAGACTTCAAGATCGGATCTTCATGTTTTTCACATCGAGCGTCGGCGGCCGTTGGACTTCCGGGCCTGCCGGCTGCGCCACGAACCGCGCGCGGCGGCTGCGGCTTGCGCTGGCGCTGATCGGCGCCGGCGTCGCCGGCCTGTGGGCGGCGGACGGTCGCGCCCAGCAGGTCGACACCACGCTGTCGCGGGATTCCGTGCTGCGCGACGCCGAGATCCCGGCGCTGGGAAACCCGCAGGGCGACATCACCATCGTCGCCTATTTCGACTACCAGTGCCCCTATTACCGCAAGATCGCGCCGGATCTCGATCAGGTGGTGCGCGAGGACGGCCACGTGCGCGTCGTCATGAAGGACTGGCCGATCCTGGGCCCGCCCTCGGGCTTCGCCGCGCAGCTGGTGCTGGCGACGCGCTACCAGGGCAAATACGAGGCGAGCCATCGCGCGCTGATCGCGGCGAAGGGCCGGCTGACCGAGACCGTGATCCGCGACACGCTCACCGGGGCCGGCGTCGACGTGGCCAGGGCGGAGGCGGATCTTGCCAGCCATCGCGACGACATCGAGGCGCTGCTCGAGCGCAACAATGCCCAGGCCGAGGCCTTCGACTTCCACGGCACGCCGGCCTTCATTGTCGGGACGTTTCGCGTGCCCGGCGTCATCGACGCCGCGATGTTCAAGCACGCGATCGCCGACGCGCGGGCCGCGGCGGCGAAGCAGAAGAAATAGGCGGGGCGCGGTGAGTCACGCCTTCAACACCACGACCAGCGCGCCCGGCGCGGAAGGAGCAGCAGGAATATGGATATCAAGGTAAAAGACGCGAACGGCGCGATCCTGAAGGAAGGCGACACCGTCACGCTGATCAAGGATCTGAAGCTGAAGGGCTCGTCCACCGTGCTCAAGCGCGGCACGGTGATCAAGAACATTCACCTCACCGACAATGAGGACGAGATCGAAGGCCGCACCGACAAGGTGAAGGGCCTGGTGCTCAGGACCGAGTTTTTGAAGAAGGCGTGAGCGGTAACGGGTTGCGTTGCCGACCGATCGCTATCCCGTCGTCCTGTGCATAGCAACCGGCGGAGCCGGGTTGCGTTCTTTGCTATGTCGCAAGTCGGATAGATCCGACTTGCGATGCATAGCGCGGCCCTCGAAGGGCGACAGCCCGTCGGGCCGTTCATCCTTCGAGGCTCGCTTCGCTCGCACCTTGGATGACGGCATTGATGCAATCCCGGCCCGTCGCGCTCAGTCCTCGTCGGTCGGCTTCTTGCCGCCGCCGATGTTCTTGAGCTTGGCGAACACCGCGGCGTCGTCGAGGTCGTCCTTGTGGCCGGCGTGCTCCAGCTCGGCTTCCTTGCGGGTGGTCTCGGACGCCGGCAGCAGCGTCGCGCCGCCGTACTGTTCCACCGTCGGCTTTTCCTTGGCTGCGCGCTGGACCTCGAAATCGAGGTCGATCTGCGAGCACAGCCCGAGCGTCACCGGATCCATCGGGGTCAGCGTCGAGGCGTTCCAGTGGGTGCGGTCGCGCACGCTCTGGATCGTGGTCTTGGTGGTGCCGACCAGGCGCATGATCTGGGCGTCCTTGAGCTCCGGATGGCTGCGCACCAGCCACAGGATCGCGCTCGGGCGCTCGTGGCGGCGCGACACCGGCGTGTAGCGCGGACCCTTTTTCTTCTTGGCTTCCGGCAGGCGGACCTTGGACTCGGCGAGCTTGAGCCGGTAGCCCGGATCCTGCTCGCCCTTTTCGATCTCCTCGCGGCTCAGCTGGCCGGACGAAATCGGGTCCATGCCCTTGATGCCCTGGGCCGCGTCCCCGTCGGCGATGGCGCGGATCTCGAGCGGGTGCATCTTGCAGAAATCGGCGACCTGGTCGAACGACAGCGCGGTGTTGTCGACCAGCCAGACGGCGGTCGCCTTCGGCATCAGCGGGGCATTGCTCATGGCAATTCTCCTTTGCGCTCCGCCCAGCATTTCGGGGGCGGAACCAGTGGTCATCGGCGATGACGGGATTGCGGCCTATATAGTCCGCCCGCAGGCCGGTTTGCAATGGTTTCGGCCCCGCCCGGCGGCAAAACCGCCCCCGTCGCCGCCCGAATCGGCCCCCCGATGGGGCCGGAGAGGCCGCATCGGGAACCCTTCCGGCGCCGGATTGCAGGCCGTTTCCGTGCCGGCGAAGCGGCGCTTGCCGCGGCCGGCGCAGGCCCACAATGCCGCAGGCGGCACGCCGGGCTTCGGGCTTGACACGGGCACGCCAGCGGCCCAATTCCCTTGTAACGCCTGATCGGCACGAATCCGGGTTGAATATGCCCTTGCAGCCAGCCAAACCGACCCTCAAGGTCTACCTTTGTTCTCCCCGCGGCTTCTGCGCCGGGGTGGTTCGCGCCATCGATACGGTCGAACGCGCGCTGGCGCTGTACGGGGCGCCGGTCTATGTGCGCCACGAGATCGTCCACAACCGCTACGTGGTCGAGAGCCTGCGCGCCAAGGGCGCGATTTTCGTCGAGGAACTCGAGGAAATCCCGGAAACCACCGCGCCGGTGGTGTTCTCGGCCCACGGGGTGCCGAAGGCGATCCCGCTGGAGGCTGAAAGCCGCCATTTCTTCTCGCTGGACGCGACCTGTCCGCTGGTCACCAAGGTGCATCGCGAGGCCGAGATCCATTTCAGGCGCGGCCGCGAGATCATCCTGATCGGTCATGCCGGCCATCCGGAGGTGGTGGGCACGCTCGGCCAGTTGCCGGCCGGCGCGGTGTCGCTGATCGAGACGGTGGAAGACGTCGCGGCGTTCGTGCCGAAGGACGAATCCAAGCTCGCCTACATCACCCAGACCACGCTGTCGATCGACGACACCACCGAGATCGTGGCGGCGCTGAAGGC
This sequence comes from Xanthobacteraceae bacterium, assembly GCA_052326245.1. Lineage (GTDB taxonomy): Bacteria > Pseudomonadota > Alphaproteobacteria > Rhizobiales > Xanthobacteraceae > Bradyrhizobium_A. Next base: position 4,100 of record JBKQQE010000256.1, read on the forward strand.
GCGCTTTCCCAAGGTCGCCGGCCCGCACAAGGAAGACATCTGCTACGCCACCACCAACCGCCAGCTCGCCGTCAAGAAGGTGGCGCACCTGGTCGACGCCATGGTGGTGGTCGGCTCGCCGAATTCGTCGAATTCGCAGCGGCTGCGCGAAGTGGCGGAGCGCGAGGGCTGTCCGCGCGCGGTGCTGGTGCAGCGCGCCTCCGAGCTCGACTGGAGCATGTTCGACGGCATCACCCGGCTCGGCATCACCGCGGGCGCGTCGGCGCCGGAAGTGATCGTCGAGGAGATCATGGGCGCTTTCGCCAACCACTACGAGCTCAGCGTGGAGACGGTGACGGCGGCCGAGGAGACCGAGTTCTTCCCGCTGCCGCGCCCGCTGCGGCAGGTCAGCGCGGCGGAATAGCCGCCACATTTCGGTCGGCGTCTTTTCCCGCAGGCATCAATTGCGGCGCTTGCACGACGCCACAGCGCAAGGCATTTTCGAGTGTCGATTTCGAAGTTCGAACCAATGTGCCACGCAATGATGCGAACTTCGGGATCGGAATTTTAACATGGCGGTCTACACCGACGTGTCCGCCGAAGAGCTCTCGGAGTTTCTCGCGTGCTACGACATCGGCGAGCTGTTGTCCTACAAGGGCATCGCCGAGGGCGTCGAGAATTCGAACTTCCTGCTCCACACCACGCGCGGCTCCTACTTCCTGACGCTGTATGAAAAGCGCGTCGCCGCCGCCGACCTGCCGTTCTTTCTGGGGCTGATGGCGCATCTGGCGCAGCACGGCATCAGCTGTCCGCAGCCGGTGCAGAACCGCGCCGGCGAGGCACTCGGCGCGCTGGCCGGCCGGCCGGCCGCCATCATCGACTTTCTCGAGGGCGTGTGGCCGCGGCGGCCGAGCGTCGCGCACTGCGCGGCGGTGGGCGGCGCGCTGGCGAAAATGCATATCGCCGGAGCCGATTTTCCCATGCGCCGGGCCAACGCGCTGTCGGTTTCGGGCTGGCGTCCGCTGTTCGAGGCGATGGCGCCGCGCGCCGACGAGATCCGGCACGGCCTGCGCGAGCTGCTCGCCGCCGAACTGGATTTTCTCGAAGCCGCATGGCCGACCGCGCTGCCGCGCGGCGTCATCCATGCCGACCTGTTTCCCGACAACGCGCTGTTCCTCGGCGAGCGGCTGTCCGGCCTGATCGATTTCTATTTCGCCTGCAACGACGTCCTCGCCTACGACCTCGCGATCTGCCTCAACGCCTGGTGCTTCGAGCCCGACCATGCCTTCAACGTCACCAAGGCGCGCGCGCTGCTCAACGCCTATTGCCGCGAGCGCAGCCTGTCGGTCGAGGAACAGGAGGCGCTTCCGCTGTTGGCGCGCGGCGCGGCGATCCGCTTCCTGCTGACGCGCTCGGTCGACTGGCTCAACGTGCCGCCGGGCGCGCTGGTCAAGCCGAAGGATCCGCTGGAATATTTCCGCAAGCTGCGCTTCCACCAGGCCGTCGCCAGCGTCCGCGACTATGGCCTCGAGCAGGACGGGTCGAGCGCGTGACCGTTCGTCCCCATGTCCTGATCTATACCGACGGCGCCTGCTCGGGAAATCCCGGGCCCGGCGGCTGGGGCGCGATCCTGCGGTTCGGCGAGCTGGAAAAGGAATTGAACGGCGGCGAGCGCAACACCACCAACAACCGGATGGAGCTGATGGCGGCGATCTCGGCGCTGGAAGCGCTGAAGAAGCCGGCGGTGGTCGATCTCACCACCGACAGCCAGTATGTCCGCCAGGGCATCACCAGCTGGATCCACGGCTGGAAGCGCAACGGCTGGCGCACCGCCGACAGGAAGCCGGTGAAGAATGTCGACCTCTGGCAGCGCCTCGATGCCGCGCTCGGCCAGCACGAGGTGCGCTGGCACTGGGTGAAAGGCCACGCCGGCCATGCCGAAAACGAGCGCGCCGACCAGCTGGCGCGGGAGGGCATCGCCGCGCTTCGCGCGCTGTGAGCGTCACGCGTTGGCCTGATAGGCCGTAGTTGCAACACTCGTCATGCCCGGCCTTGTGCCGGGCATCCACGTCTTTGCGGCATAGCGGCTAAGAAAGACGTGGATGGCCGGGAGACCTTAGTCCTAGCGATCCGTCAGAGACGGAGCGCGCTGCCCGGCCATGACGAAAGGATGGGTCTGTCTGGTCTAGAAAAGATTCCTAGAGCAGATCGCTCACAGCTGCGCGAGCAGCGTGTCGCCGCCGGATTTCTCCACCACGCCAGGATTTTCCTCGATGTTGAGCTGCTTCACCACGCCGTCCTCGACCAGCATCGAATAGCGCTTGGAGCGCAGCCCGAGGCCGGGGCCGGCGAGGTCGATGTCGAGGCCGACCGCCTTGGCGAAATCGGCGGTGCCGTCGGCCAGAAACAGCGTGTGCAGATCGGGGTCGGTGTCGCGCTGCCAGGCCTTCATGACGAAGATGTCGTTGACCGAGGTCACGGCGATGGTGTCGACGCCCTTGGCCTTGATCGCGCCGGCATTCACGGTGATGCTCGGCATGTGCATCTTGTGACAGGTGTTGGTGAAGGCGCCGGGGACCGCGAACAGCGCCACCTTCTTGCCCTTGAAGATGTCGTCGGTGGATTTCACCTGCGGGCCCTCGCCGGTCATAACGCGAAATTTCGCCTCGGGCAGGCGGTCGCCGATCTTGATGGTCATGTCTGGAACTCCGTTGGCGCTCGAATACAAGAATGGCCGATGCTGCGCTCGCGCGACGCCACCTGCGGCGGGCCGACCGGGCCTGCCGAGCGCTGGCGCGAAAGTCATAGCACGGCCGTCACCCAACGCAATCGCGACGCATTCGCGGGCGGCGGCGCCGGCGGATCGCCTCAGTCGAGCGCGATGTCGTAGTCCAGCGCCTGGTCGGCGTCGGCCAGCGTCAGTTTCAGGATCGCGCCGTCCACCCGCGCATCCGACGGCAGGCCTTCGAGCTCGAAGGCGAACCGGCGCAGGCCGGCCGGCGTGGTTTCCAGCAGTTTGGGCGGCGGCAGCGCCCAGTCCGGCGTCGGGCCTTCGACGAACAGATCGACGGCTTCGCCCTGCGGCGCCGCCACCTCGACCACGACCGTCGTGCCGTCGCGCTTCACCGCGCGAATCCCGAACGGATCGGTCGACGCGATGGTGGCGTGCTTCGGCACCCGCGCGAGCGCCGCCGCGAGCCGCGGGTTGGCCGGCGCCGAAGCGCTGGAAAATGCAAGCTCGGTGCGGGCAGCGACCGGCAGGCACAGCTTCGCGCAGACCGCGTAGTCGATCTGCGCGCGCAGCGTCACCGGCCTGTCAGGCTCGGTTGCGACAATCCGCAGCGGCAGCACGACCTCGCCCTGGTAGCCGAACGAAGTACCGCCGGCGCCGTCGGGAAACTGCTTCGGCACCGGCCACAACACCGTCACCGCCGCGACATTGTCGGAGCCCGAGAAATCGAATCGCGGCGGCACGCCGGAATCGCCGGGCGTGCGCCAATAGGTCTTCCAGCCGGGATCCAGTCGGATGACAATTCCGCCGAGCAGCCCGCCGGCCTCGCCGGCGCCGCCGATCAGCCTGACCGCGGAATGCAGATCCGTCACCCACGGCGCGGCGATTTGCTCGGGGGAGGACTGCGCCATGGCCGGATTGTACCCGCCGGCGGCCAGCGAGCCGAAAGCGACACAAAATCCAGGCAATAGCCAAAGCCCGGCCTGCGCGATCATCCTACCGGCGCGGGGCAACACAAACGGAACAAATCTTGTCATCTGGCGTGTTTACAGCCTGGATTTGCGGCGAACACATGAATTGCTCGTGATCCGGCACGCAACCACCCCCCACGGACGGTTGATTGACAGACGGCGCACCCAATATCAGGATATTAGCGAACAGCGAAAGTCCTGCGCCGATGGACAAATTTGAAAAAATCGAAAAAGCATCGAGGTCCGGCAGGTTCGGCGCGACGGAGGGCGGCGAGGGCGGCCGCAGCTATCTCGATGGCCAGCTGCTGATCGCCATGCCGGTGATGGAGGACGAGCGGTTCGCGCGTTCGGTGATCTATGTCTGCGCGCACTCCTCCGAAGGCGCCATGGGCATCATCCTCAATCGCCCGGCCGGGAGCATCGATTTTCCCGAGCTGCTGGTGCAGCTCGACATCATCGACGATGCCGACCAGATCAAGCTTCCCGCCGACGCCGAGGCGATGAAGGTGATGAAGGGCGGCCCGGTCGAGACCGGCCGCGGCTTCGTGCTGCATTCCAGCGATTTCTTCATTAAGGACGCGACGCTGCCGATCGACGACGGCGTCTGCCTCACCGCGACGCTCGACATCCTCAAGGCCATCGCCAAGGGCAACGGCCCGCGTCACGCCATCCTGGCGCTGGGCTATGCCGGCTGGGCGCCCGGCCAGCTCGAGAACGAGATCCAGGAGAACGGCTGGCTGCATTGCCCGGCCGATCCCGACCTGATCTTCGGCCGCGACGTCGAGGACAAATACGACCGCGCGCTGCAGAAGCTCGGCATCGCGCCCGGCATGCTGTCCAACGAGGCCGGCCACGCCTGAGGGCGTCATAGGATTTAGGATAAGTCCGATCAGCTATCTCGTCGTCCCGAGAGACTGCCTCAGGATGCAAGCAATAGGGAGTTCGTCATGGCCGGGCTTGTCCCGGC
>JBKQQE010000257.1:0-3995 GCA_052326245.1 Xanthobacteraceae bacterium
GATCGGCCTCGTGGTGGTGTCGGGCATGTCGGTGGGAACGCTGTTCACCCTGTTCGTGTTGCCGGCGGTCTATGTGGCGATCGCGACCGACCACCGCGCCGCGGCCAAGTCGGAGCGGGCGCAGGACATCAACGCGTTCGAACTGAAGCCCACCTGATCTTGCCGTCGAAAGGCATTCGGCCCGCACGGGCCGGATGTCGCGGTCTGCCGGCGAAGGCCAGCCAGTTGCTGCCGTCGTTTCAGAAGCTCGCGTGCGTTCGCCGCGGGTGTTTCGCGGACTTCTGAAACAGGGTACTAGTCTCCCGCAACGATCTGACAAGAGATCACGGGAGGATGAAGATGACGGCGGGATCGACCGGGTCGGGCGCACTGCGCCGCAATACGATCGCTGACGGGGTCCGGCGCGCGGTGGCGAAATTTCGCGACCGCACCGCGCTGACCTTCGGCGACAGGACCTGGAGTTTCGTGGCGCTGGACCGCGCGGCCGGCCGGGTGGCGCACCGGTTGCTGGGTCGCGGGCTGAAGAAGGGCGATCGGGTCGCGGCCTATGCCCGCAACTCGGATGCCTACCTGATCCTCTGGCTGGCCTGCACGCGATCGGGCCTCGTCCACGTGCCGATCAACTACGCGCTGACCGCCGGCGAACTCAAATACATCGTCGAGCAGTCGGGCGCGCGCGCGCTGGTCTACGATGCGGATCTTGCCGCCACGGTGGCGGCGATCCGGCCCGAGGTGGCGGTGGATCTTTACGGCCGCTTCTCGGGCGCGGCCGACGGCGAATTCGACGTGCTGGCCATCGCCCGCGATGAATCCGGGCCGTATCTGGAGGCGGCGGACATCGACGACGGCGATCTCGCCCAGCTGCTCTACACCTCCGGCACCACGGCGGCCCCGAAGGGCGCCATGATGACGCATCGGGCGCTGATGGCGGAGTATGCCAGCTGCATCATTGAGCTGGAGTTCGGCGGCGCCGATATCGCGCTGGCGGCCCTGCCGCTGTATCACTCGGCGCAGATGCACTGCTTCTCGCTGCCGCAAATGCTGGTCGGCGCCACCACGCATCTGATCGAGGCGCCGGCTCCGGACCTTGTGCTGCGGTTGATCGAGGAACGCCGCATCACGTCGTTCTTCGCGCCCCCGACGGTGTGGATCAGCCTGCTGCGGCATGCCGATTTCGACCGCCGCAACCTGGCCACGCTGCGCAGCGTCTATTACGGCGCGTCGATCATGCCGGTGCCGGTGCTCGAGGAGCTGCGCCGGCGCCTGCCGGGCGTGCGGGCGTTCAACTGCTATGGCCAAAGCGAGATCGGACCGCTGGCGACGGTGCTGCGGCCGGAGGAGCATGACGCGCGCCCGGCGTCGGCCGGGCGTCCGATCATCAACGTCGAAACCCGGATCGTCGATACCGAGATGCGCGACGTCGCGGTCGGCGCGCAGGGCGAAATCATCCACCGCTCGCCGCAGCTGCTTATGGGCTACTGGAACAAGCCGGAGGAAACCACCGAGGCGTTCGCGGGCGGCTGGTTTCACTCCGGCGACGTCGGCTACATGGACGAAGGCGGGTACATCTTCGTCGTCGATCGGGTCAAGGACATCATCAAGAGCGGGGGCGTGGTGGTCGCCGGCCGCGAGGTCGAGGAAGTGCTGTTCAAGCACCCCTCGGTGTCGGAAGTCGCGGTGATCGGCCTGCCGGACCCGAAATGGATCGAGGCGGTCACCGCCATCGTGGTGCTGCGGCCCGGATTTGAGCCCGACGAGGCGTCGCTGGTGGCGCACGCGCGCGAGCACCTCGCGCCGTTCAAGGTGCCGAAGCAGTTCTTCTTCACGGCAACCCTACCGCGCAACACGGCAGGAAAGCTGCTCAAGCGCGAGCTGCGGATTACCTATGCCGAGGCGGGGTCGTAAGACCGCACGAAACCTCCAATGGGTTTCTGCTTCGTCATGGCCGGGCTTGTCCCGGCCATCCATGTCTTACTTCCTTGAAACGCAGTTAAGTCGTGGATGCCCGGCAGACCTTAGTCCTAGCGATCCGTCGAAGACGGATCGCGCTGGCCGGGCATGACGAGTGAAACAGTCAAAGACGGGGCCTTGCCAGCGACCGCAAGCGGCAGCCGGGTCTCGATGATCCGCGAGAACAGGCTGGCGCCGACCGGCAGGATGCCGTCGTCGAGGACGAAGCCGGGATTGTGCAGCGGCACCGATCCCTCGTGGCCGATCCAGAAATAGGCGCCCGGCACCGCTTTCAGCATGTCGGCGAAATCCTCGCTGCCCATCTTCGGCCGCGGCGTGGTGCCGACATTGTCGGCGCCGACAATATCGCGGGCGACGGCGGCTACCGCCTGCGAATGTTCCTCGTGATTGACCAGCACGGTGAAGATGTCGCGGATGTCGACGTGGATCTCGACGTGGAACGCGGCGGCGATGCCGGCGGCGATGGCGCGCATGCGCTCGCGCACCAGGGCGCGCACCTCGTCGGAGAAGGCGCGGACGGTGCCGGCCAGTTTGGCCTCGTTGGGAATGACGTTGTAGGCGGAGCCGGCGTGAATCTGGGTGATCGACAGCACCGCCGACTTGAGCGGGTCGACGTTGCGGCTGACGATGGTTTGCAGGGCCTGGCCGAGCGTCATGGCGATGACGACAGGGTCGCGCGAGCGGTCGGGCATCGCGCCGTGGCTGCCGTAGCCGGTGATGGTGATATCGAAGAAGTCGGCGCCCGCCATGCCGGGACCGGGAAACACCACCACCTTGCCCGGATCGAGATCCGGCGAGTTGTGCAGGCCATAGACTTCGTCGCAGGGAAAACGTTGGAACAGGCCGTCGGCGAGCATCGCCCGGGCGCCGCCGAGGCCCTCTTCGGCGGGCTGGAAGATGAACACCACCGTGCCGTCGAAGTTGCGGGTCTCGGCCAGGTAGCGCGCCGCGCCGAGCAGCATGGTGGTGTGGCCGTCATGGCCGCAGCCGTGGAAACGGTTGGGGATGGTCGAGCGCCACGGCAGATTGGTGTTCTCCTCCATCGGCAGCGCTTCCATGTCGGCGCGCAGGCCGATCCGGCGGGTGTTCTCGCCGCTGCCCTTCAAGACGCCAACCACGCCGGTGCCCCCGACGCCGCGATGGACCTCAATTCCCCATTGCTTGAGTTTGTCGGCGACGATGCCGGAGGTGCGATGCTCCTCGAAGCCGATTTCGGGATGGGCGTGGAAATCCCGCCGGATGGCGGTGAGTTCGGGCGCGAAGTCTTCGATGCGGTCGAGTGTGGGCATGCCGGGATCCGTTGTTCGGGTGTTCAGGAGGCGAGGCTGTGCGCTGCGGGTTGAAATGCGGGGCCGAGAGGTTTGATGCGAATGCCGGGGCGCAGACGCTTCCACGGCAGCGCCGAGGTGTCGGCGGGCATCGCCCCCGGCGCGGCGCAAACGATGATGGCCTCGGCGATCGGTTCAAAATCGGCGCGGAAATGCACCGAGCTCTTGTTGACCAGGATGGCCTGTTCCGTCGGCTCGATGCCGACGAACCGGTACATCGCCTGGTCCGCGAGTTGCGCCTTGGTCGAACCAACGACCACCCGGACACCGCCGATCCTCAGGCAGGCGGAGAGGCCGAGGTCCATCTGGCGGCCGCCGAAATAAGGGCCCGGCGCCACGAATTGCCCGTCCGACAGCGCCTCGACGATGAATTCGCCCTGCAACGGCGCGTCGCCGGCGATGCCGGATTTGCCGCCCAGCGACAGCGCCACCGTCGCGCCGACTCCGGCCGCATGGGCGGCGGCTGCCGCCGCGGGATCGACCATGACGCCCAGCGCGGCCCGGGTGGCGCCGTGTCGGAGCAAGGCCCGCAGCATTCCCGTGGTATCGGAATCGCCGCCGGCGCCGGGATTGTCCTGGGTATCGGCGATGATGACGGGCTTGGGCGCGCCTTCGGCCAGCGTCATGGCGCGCGCCACGCCCTCGTCGGGTCCATAGATCCGACCCGCGAAAGCGGGCTCGTGCGCCGCGACCCGC
>JBKQQE010000258.1:0-6509 GCA_052326245.1 Xanthobacteraceae bacterium
GGGGATGAGGTCGTAGAGCAGGCAGCCCTGGCGGAACAGCGAATGGACGCGGCGCTTGACCGTGCTGGTCCTGAGCGATCGGTCCATGCCGAGGCTTTCGCCGGCCGCGCCGAGCAGGGTCAGCATAAGAATGGCCAAGGCGTTGAGCAGCAGCAGGCGGTCGCGCCGTTGCGGATCGCCGATGCGCAGCACGCTCAAGCCCATGCCGAAACGCAAGTCCTTGGTGTCGCGGAAGCCCGGCTCGATATCCCATTCATGATACCGCTCATAAATTGACGGAATGCGACGAATCACCGAGAATCGGGTTCGAAGCGCTATCCGCCGTGGCGCGTTGGCTTGGATCCCGCGATGAGCGATCTGCCGACGTCGATTTGGAAGATGCTGCCCCGCGAACGACAGGGGCGCATAGCGACGCTCTTGGGACAAATGGCCTTGCATCGGATGCGCAACGCCAAAGTCGCCGAGGAGACGCCCGATGACGGCCGCGGGTCTCATTCAACGACGCAACGGCTTGGTCTGCGACAAGATTCTCCGGGGCCACCAAGAGCGTCTGGCGATCGTTTATGTCCGCCAGTCCACGGTCCAGCAGGTTGAGCGCCATCAGGAATCCACCAAGTTGCAATATGCGCTGGCGGACCGTGCGGCGCAATTTGGCTGGATGCGGGAGCAGATCGTCGTCATCGACGACGATCTCGGACGCTCCGGCGCCAGCATTGAGGGCCGGCTGGGCTTTCAGCGGCTTGTCGCTGAGGTCGGCCTTGGCAATGTCGGGCTGGTGCTCGGCGTCGAGATGTCGCGGCTGGCGCGATCCTGCCGCGACTGGCATCAGCTCTTGGAAATCTGCGCACTGTTCGACACGCTGATCGCCGACGCGGATGGGGTGTATGATCCGGCCAATTACAACGATCGTCTTTTGCTGGGGCTTAAAGGGACGATGTCGGAAGCCGAGCTGCATATCCTCAAGGCCAGGATGCTGGCGGGCCGGAAAGCCAAGGCGCGGCGGGGCGAGCTGGGCAAGGCCGTGCCGATGGGCTATGTGCGCCGCCCGTCGGGCGAGGTGGCGTTCGATCCCGACGAGCAGGCGCAGGCGACGATCCGTCTGGTCTTCGATTTGTTCGATCGCTTCAAGACGGTCGGCAAGGTCATGACCTATCTGGTTGAAAATGAAATCCGCATGCCGGTGCGCCTTCGTTTTGGTCCAAGCAAAGGCGATCTCGAATGGCGGCGCGTCAATCGCGCGACTTTGCAGAACCTGTTCGCCAATCCGATCTATGCCGGCGTCTACGCCTATGGCGTGCGCGCGGTCGAGCGACGCCGGCAGAAGCCCGGGCGGCCGGGAACGGGACGCAGGGCGCCGCGCGCCGGCGACCCTGAAGTGTTTTTGCACGATCAATTGCCTGCTTACATCACCTTTGAGCGTTACCAGCGCAATCAGGCGCAGCTGCAATCCAACAGAGCGGGATGGGGCGGAGCGCCGCGGGCGGGAAGCGCGCTTCTCTCCGGTCTGCTCATATGCGGCTGCTGCGGATTGCGCATGCTCGCGCAATACAACAACAACGGCCATGCGGCGCGCTACGCTTGCCAAGCGATGAAGAGCAGCTACGGCGATCCCTTCTGCCAATCGTTGAAGGCTCGGCCGTTGGACGCATTGATTGCGGGTCTCGTGCTCGAAGCGGTGGCGCCAGCGGCGATCGACGCGAGTCTGGCGCTCGCTCAAAACCTCGAGGCCGAGCGCACAGCGGTCGACTGCCACTGGCGCCAAAGGCTGGAGCGCGCAGGCTACGAGGTCGAACGCGCGCGCCGACAGTATGGCGCCGTGGAGCCGGAAAACCGGCTGGTCGCGCGCACGCTCGAACGTGACTGGGAAGCGGCCTTGACCGAGCAGGCGCGCCTTGAGGCGGAATATGAGCGCCTGAAGCGCAGGCAAGCCCAAGCGCCGAGCGCGGCCGAACTTGCGGCGATCCGCGAGCTGACGCAAGACCTGCCTGCGCTCTGGCAGGCCGAAACCACGACGCAAGCGGAACGACAGACCATCGTGCGGTTGCTGCTCCAACGAGTCTTGGTCGAAGTCGTCGCGGGAACGGAAAAGGTTCGCGTCGAATGCCATTGGCAGGGCGGGAGCCATACGACGCACGAACTGACGCGCCCCGTCGCGCGCCTGACGACGCTCAGCACTTATGCGGCGTTGACGGCGCGTGCCGCAGAGCTGCGCCGCGAGGGCCTCGAATGCGCGAAGATCGCCGAGATCCTGAACGCGGAGGGATGGCGCCCGGCCAAGCGTCGCGACACGTTCAATGCGCAAATGGTTCACCATCTCCTGCTCAAATCAGGCGCGGAGACGCTAAAGTATCGCCGGCGGCCGCCGCGCATCGAGCGTCTGGAGAACGAATGGACGATCCGCGAGCTTGCGGACGAAATCGGAATGCCGCAACCGACCCTCTACACCTGGGTCCAGAAGGGACGTTTATCCTGCCGCAATATCGGCGGCGGCTCGAAACGCGCCGTGCTGGTGCGCGCCGATCCCGAGACGATCGCGGCGTTGAAGGCGATACGCGCCACGCCGCCGCCCTGGCGCCGCATGCCGCCACGGCTTGCCAACAACGCCGCAACCCCCGCCACAGAATCTTGAGAGTCGCCATGCCTGGTCGATATCGATGGTCCAGCGCCTGCGGTACCACGCGACAATCTGGCGGGCTTGTTCGACGCTACCGACCTGGTGCGTGGTCAGCAGGCGCCAACGCACCGGTTCCTGGCCGGCGGGCGGAGCGATCTCCTTCACGTCGACAACCGACAGGGTGAGGGCGTCCGCCCTGTCCTCGGCGGCCGAGTCCGGCCGGCGCAGGCTCACCGTTCCGAACCGCAGCCGCACTGTCGCCTGCCGCGCCGGCTGCGTGCCGCGAACCGGCACGTCGACCGTGTAGCGGCTCTGCTCTTGCCAGCTGGCGCAGCACTCGGCCAGCGGCGTGCCGTCGGTCAACCTACGGTTATGCATCGAGCGGCACAGCAAATGCACATTGCCGGGCCGGCGGGCGAACAGGTCGTAGATGTCGCTCTCGCGGTCGGCGACCATGGTGATCATGGCCGCCTCGGACAGCACGTCGCCGGCGGTGAGCGCGCCATCCAGCCAGCGGCGGGACTCTTTCTCGTCCGCTGTTCGTTTGTGCCGATCCGTGACCTTGCCTTCCGTGCGGTTGATGATGGCGCAGTCCACCAGGCCGATGATGCCGCCGGTGTCGGCGTCCACCGCCAGCGACGGATGCAGGAACAGGCCCGGATCGATGCCGTTGCCGGCAGTGCCGAAGCCTTGCTTGCTGGCGGTGTGGCGAGCGAAGTGCAGCTCTGTCGTATCCTGTATGGTCAGGATGTGCCGCCCGGCGACGCGCCGGGCGGTTTGCTGGCCGGCGTAGATCACCATCTCGGCCGTACTCACCCAGGGATTGGCCAGGAATGTGCCGAACTGGCGGGCCTGGCGGCGATCCTTCGCCAGCCGGTGCAGGCACATGGTCCGGTTGTGCTGCATCGAGGCGACCAGGGCCGATCCGACCCGCTCCAGCCGCGCGTCACCGAAGCTGCCGAGACTGTAGGCTTGCATGCGAATCGCGCTCCTGGGTTGGGGGGGTGCGCGCATCGATTCCGGCTTCGGGCGCAATGGCAAGCCAGCCCGGCCGGCGCGCAACACGGCGGCCCGGTGCCGCGTGATCGCACGCCGGTCCAAGGCGATTGCAGTGCCTGCCTCGATCGGCCTCGAACCCTTCGATCAGGGCTGCAACAAGTCGATTCGGACTTGTCGGACAACCGTAGCCCACAAGGGGAGGGGGAGCCTCCTTCTCACCCGCGGCCGACGCGGTTTCATTCAGGGCGGATTGGCCGCCGCCGGCCGGTGGCCAACTCGCAATGACCGAGGCCGCGACGATTCCAGTCAGGGTGGCAATGCTCTAGCGGACGGAACCGCGTGGGTGCAGCCGCCGCAGCCGCGCCATGACCGCACGCAGCAAAGGTCGCGGGAGCCGGCCGGCAACGGCACGACGCAGGGACCATCCCGCGCGGGTCGATGCCGGGCGCGGCTGGAACGCCACCAGGCTCTCGAGCAGGCTGTGCGGGGCGTCGACCGCCGCTTCAAGCAAGCGAATGAAGCGGTCGACGAACCCGCGTATCTGGAGCGGGTCGTAACGTTCGGCGTCGAAAGCGACGGAACAGTCGCGATCTTCGTCATGCTCCCGGAATGTCAGGGTGAACGCCATTGGCATGCGCGTATAGCCGCGATCGACGATGCTGACATCGAGTCCGCTCAGGGCCAGGCGGGCGAGAACGAAGGAGTGGCAGAGTACGCGAACCGCCGGAACCCGCACGCCGCGCGCGGTCAGCGCCTCGCGCAGCGTTTGGCTGGGGAGTTCGCTGTGCGCCATGGTCTGCGATACATGCTCTGCCACGAGCCTGACCCATTGCCGGAACGACACGGCCGGTTCGCAATCGAGCTTGAGTGTGACGTCGTTGACGAAGCTGCCGATCATATCCTGCAGAGCCCGCCGCCGGCGATTCTCGACATAGGCGCCAATGACGACGGTGGGCTCGCCGGAGGTGGCGGCCAGCAGCGCCGCGAATGCCGCCAGCCGCACGACATAGGGCGTTGTGCGTTCGTCACGCGCCAGTTCGACCGTGCGACGTGCCGTGTCAGGCGTCATCTCCCACCGGATGATCCCCTCGGCGGGATCCAGGCCGGCGACCCGAGCCTGGCGCACAAATGGCAGATCCGGCGTGAGCGGGACTGCGGCGAACAGGTTCTGCCACCACACGACCTCGTTCAGGTAACCCGGGTCGTCGGGGCGCAGCGTTGTTCTCTGCCATGCCGCGTAGTCGCCATAGTGCAACGGCATCGAGTCGGACAGGGGCGGTGGCTCGCCGCGCATCCTGGCATCATAGAGCAATCCCAGCTCCTTGGTGAACACGCTGCGCGACGAGGCGTCGCAAATGGCGTGGCAGGTCGTCTGCACCAGCCAGTGCTCGTCGTCGCGCAGGCGGATCAGCGAGAACCGCAGCAGCACTCCGTCACGCAGAGCGACGCGCTGGGACCGTTCCTGCTGCACCCGGCGCCGAGCCGCGGCTTCCGGATCGGGCGCGCCGGCGAAATCGATGACCGGCATGGGCACCGGCATCGCCGGATGAACGATCTGTGCCGGACGACCCTCGACCAGGCGGAACGTCGTGCGCAGGGACTCGTGACGTGCCACGACGGCGCCGATGGAGGCGCGCAGGGCGCCGACATCAAGCGGGCCGACCAGGCGATACGCCGTTGTATCGAAATACAGCGCCGCCAGCTCCGGCGTTGGCGCGTTGTTCCAGATCGCCTCCTGAATAAACGACAGCGGCAGAGTTGCGTCGCGCGACACGCGCACCAGCGGCGGTTCGCCGGTGCCTGCCACCGCCATCCCGTCGATCGCGGCGGCAAGTTCGGCAAGCGTCGAGTGCTCTGCGAAGGTGCCCAGGTCGATCTCGCCGCCCAACGCATCGTGCACGCCGATACTGATCGTCGCGGCTGCCAGCGAGTCGCCGCCCAGCGCGAAGAAATCGTCGTCGCGGCCGATGGCGTCTGCTGCGAACGCCTCCGACCAGAGTTCCGCCAGCAGCGTTTCGGTTGCGGTCTGCGGCGATGCTACCGGTTTATCCTCTTGCGCCATCTGGTCGCGCCGCCCTAGCGCTTCCCGGTCGATCTTGAAGTTCGACAGCCGCGGCAGTTCGGCAACGATCGTGATCATGGCCGGCACCATGAACTGCGGCAGGACCGCCGCCAGCATGGCACTCACATCGCGCGGCGAAAGGTCAGTCGCCGTGTGCTGCATTTCGCACCAGGCCGACAAGGCTCGCGGCACGCCAGTCGCGTTGCGCCGGACAACGACCGCGGCATCGCGGACGCCGTTGCAGGACATCAGCGCGCTCTCGACCTCGCTGAGTTCGACGCGCTGGCCACCGAGCTTGATCTGCTGGTCCTTGCGCCCGACATATTCGATCAGCCCGTCCGGCCGCCGCAGCGCCTGATCGCCGGTGCGATAGATGCGGGTCGTCGCATCGGCGGTGTCCACCGCGAAGGCCTTGGCGGTCGCCGCCGGGTCCTGCCAATAGCCGAGCGCAACCGATCGGCTTGCGACAACGACCTCACCGACCTCGCCATCGGCGACCGGGTCGCCGTTGTCATCGCACAGCAGCAACCGCTGATCGGCGGGCGCCCGACCCACCGGCAGCCGCACGCTTGTCCCTTGCAATGCCTCGTCCACGAACCACTGGGCATGCACGCCGGCCTCGGTCGAGCCAAACCCGACGCGGATGCGCACCGCCGCACCGCAGCCGCGCCGCGCCGCGGCGATATCGCCCCAGTCCACCCGGTCCCCGGCCAGACTGACCAGGCGCAGCGTGTCGAAGCGCTCGCCGGCTGGCAGGGCTTTTGCGAGGTGGCGGAACAGCCTTGGCACCGACCAGATGACGGTGATGCGGCGTGCGCGCAGCCTGGCCGCAAG
>JBKQQE010000259.1:0-3924 GCA_052326245.1 Xanthobacteraceae bacterium
CGACGGCGGCGGCACGCCGGGGCCGCCGGGTCCTCCGGGGCCGCCCTGGCCACCGGCGCCGCCAGGCCCACCGTTGGCGAAAGCGCTCGAGAACACGCCCTGCAGTTCGGTGGCCTGCGCGCTGGTCAGCTTGCCGCTCGAGACTTCGCCCGCGATCAGATCGCTGATCTTGGTCTTGAGGTCTTCGGATGACGGCGGCGTGCTGGAGCTGCTGGTGCTGCTGGTGCCGCTGGTCGAACCGTCGGACTTGAGCGCGGAATCGATGTCATCGAGGGCCGACGACAGCGCGGTTTCATCGCTCGAACTGATCGTGCCCGACGACACTTCCGATTGCAGCTGGTTCTGCAGTAACTCACGCGGCGTCAGGTAACTTCCGGAAGAGGTAGCGGATATCGAGGTCATGGCTAGCTCCCAAGTGGTTCCAAAATACCTCGCGACGGTAGGTTTGATATGCTTAACAAGATCTTGCCGGATCGAAGCCGAGGTGTTGCGGTATGTTGCAAAGCCCGCTCCGGAAACATTCGGAAACAAAAAAGTCGCCTCTGATGCCCTCGAATCACGATCTAGGTTGGCGCGAAGATTGATCATGGCGCAGGCTGGACCCCACATTCTTGTCGTCGAGGACGACCGCGAGACGCGCAGGCTGATCGCGCGCTACCTGCAGGCGAACGCCTGCAACGTGTCAGTGGCTGAGAACGGGCGCGAGATGGACCGGCATCTCGCCGACAGCCGCATCGATCTGGTCGTGCTCGACGTGATGCTGCCGGGAGAGGATGGGCTGAGCCTGTGCCGGCGGCTGCGGGCGTCCTCGCAACTGCCGATCATCATGGTGACCGCGCGCGGCGACGACGTCGACCGCATCCTCGGGCTCGAGATGGGCGCGGACGACTATCTCGGCAAACCCTTCAATCCGCGCGAACTGCTCGCGCGCATCAATGCGGTGCTGCGCCGTCACACCACCGCGCAAGCCGCCAGCACCGATCGCAGCGCCGCCGCGCTGCGGTTCCTCGGCTGGCGGATCGACCTGCGCCTGCGCGAACTGCGCAACCCGGAGGGCGCGCGGGTGGCCATCACCAGCGCCGAATTCGACCTGCTGCAGGCCTTCTGCGAACGTCCGGGCCGGGTCCTGTCGCGCGAAAACCTGCTCGACCTGACGCAGGGCCGCGCCGCCGGATCGTTCGAGCGCAGCATCGACGTGCTGGTGAGCCGGATCCGGCGCAAACTCGAGCGCGACCGCGATGAAACCGAAATCATCAAGACCGTGCGTTCCGGCGGCTATCTGTTCACCCCCACGGTCGAACTGGCGTGACCGGGATGCGCAAGATGCTTGCCTATCTCAGCCTGCGCCGGATCAGCGTGCAGATCGCGGCGCTGGTGGTCG
Source organism: Xanthobacteraceae bacterium (assembly GCA_052326245.1). GTDB lineage: Bacteria > Pseudomonadota > Alphaproteobacteria > Rhizobiales > Xanthobacteraceae > Bradyrhizobium_A. The sequence continues at coordinate 1,382 of JBKQQE010000259.1, forward strand.
TGCCGCCGCTGGTCATCCACCTGGTGCTGACGACGCTGTTCCTGCTGCGCGGCGGCGGCGAGCCGCCGGATTTCGACCGGCCCGACCATGATCTCGGCGCGATGGTTCGCGTCATCGCCGCGGCGCCCGCGGCCGATCGCCCGGCGCTGATCGAGAGCATCAGGCGGGCGTCGCCGCGCCTCGGCATCGAACAGGTCGCGGCGGAGACGGCGCCGGCGCCGGATCGCGGGCTCATGGCCGGCGGCCCCTCCGACCCCGGCCTGCACCTCGGACCGCAATTCAAGGTCTATCCCCTCGCCGGCCCGGACGGCGCGCGGACGGCAATTCGGCTGCCCGACGGCACCATCATCGCCGCGGCCGCCGGCCATGGACCACCCCACGGACCGATGTTGCTCAGCGGTCCATGGGGCACCGCGTTCCTGTCCATCGTCATCAGCATTTCGCTGATCAGCCTGTGGGCCGCCAACACCCTGACCGCTCCGCTCTCCGGCTTCGCCAAGGCTGCGGAGAGCTTCAGCCTGGACGGCGCCGCCGCGCCGCTGCCCGAGACCGGGCCCGACGAAATCCGCCTGGTGGCGCGGGCCCTCAACCGCATGCGCGAGCGCATCACGACCCTGATGCGCGACCGCACCCAGATGCTGGCCGCCATCAGCCACGATCTGCGCACCCCGATCACCCGGCTGCGGCTGCGCTCGGAATTCATCGAGGACGAGGCCCAGCGCGGCGAGACGCTGCGGGATCTCGACCAGATGCGCGGCATGCTGGAGTCGGTGCTGTCGCTGCTTCGCGACGACCATGCGCGCGAAGCGATGACCCTGGTCGACCTGTCCGCGATGCTGCAATTGATTTGCGATCAGTTCTGCGATCTGGGGTACACCGTCGCCATTGTCGGACCGGCGCAGGTCATCGTCACGGCGCGTCCCGACGATCTCGGCCGCGCCGTCACCAATCTGGTGGAAAACGCCGTCAGATACGGCGCCAACGTCCGGCTCGGCCTCGAGGCATCGGCGACCGGCGTCGTGATCGACGTCGAGGATGACGGTCCCGGCATCGACGATGCCCGCAAGCAGGACGTGATCGAGCCGTTCGTTCGCGGCGACGAGGCCCGCAATCTCGACGGCACCTCGGGCTTCGGTCTCGGGCTCTCGATCGCGCGATCGATCGTCATCGCGCACGGCGGAACGCTCTCGCTGCATGACCGGCAGCCGCACGGCCTGACCGCGCGCATCACCCTGCCGGCCGGTACGAGGCAGTCCGCGGCCTGAATCGCATGCTCCGGCAGCCCGCGTTTTGCGCTTGCTGACCGCCATGAAGCTGGGCAGGATCGCCCGGCATCCGCGCGTTCGGCGGGTGAACGCGACAGGCGCAACCGCCGCCATCGCGCGGCCGCAACCGACAACAACAATAAGCACATCTCGCAACGAGAATGTGCCTCGAAAAATCCAACGGGAGATCGCTTGTATGAATTCGGCAATCAAGTTTGTTGCAGCAGCAGCCGTGCTCGCCGGGTCGGCGGGAGGCGCGTCGGCGCAGATTTCGGACGACGTGGTGAAGATCGGCGTCCTCACCGACATGTCGAGCCTGTATGCCGACGCCACCGGCAAGGGATCGCTGGTGGCAACCCAGATGGCGGTCGCCGACTTCGGCGGCAAGGTCAAGGGCAAGCCGATCGAGGTGCTGTCCGGCGATCACCAGAACAAGCCTGACGTCGGGGTGGCGATCGCGCGCAACTGGTTCGACAACGACAAGGTCGACGCGGTGTTCGACGTGCCGACCTCCTCCGTCGCGCTGGCGATCCAGCAGCTGACCCGCGAGAAGCAGAAGATCTTCATCAATTCAGGCGGCGGCACCTCCGATCTCACCGGCGTCGCCTGTTCGCCCTATACCGTGCACTGGACCTACGACACTTACGCGCTGTCGAACGTGGCGGGCCGGGCCATGGTGCAGCGGGGCGAGGACACCTGGTTCTTCGTCACGGCGGACTATGCGTTCGGCGCCGCGCTGGAACGCGACGCCTCCAACGTGGTGAGGGAAACCGGCGGCAAGGTGCTCGGCGACGTCCGCCATCCGCTCAACACCTCGGACTTCTCGTCCTACCTGCTGCAGGCGCAGGCGTCGAAGGCCAAGGTGGTGGCGCTCGCCAATGCCGGCGGCGACACCACCAATGCGCTGAAGCAGGCGGCCGAATTCGGCCTGATGAAGGGCGGCCAGAAGCTGATCGCGCTGCTCCTGGAAATCACCGACGTCCACGGCATCGGGCTCAAGGACGGCCAGGGCCTGATCCTGACGGATGCCTTCTATTGGGACACCGACGACGAGACGCGGGCGTTCTCCAAGCGCTTCCTGGAGAAGGTCGGGCATATGCCGACCATGATCCAGGCCGGCCTGTATTCGGCGACCCTGCATTACCTGAAGGCGATCGAAGCCATCGGCACCGATGAGGCGCCCAAAGTAATGGCGCAGATGCGGGCCACGCCGGTCAACGACTTCTTCGCCAGGAACGGCAAGATCCGGATCGACGGCCGCATGGTCCACGACATGTA
>JBKQQE010000260.1:0-13379 GCA_052326245.1 Xanthobacteraceae bacterium
CTAGGCCGAACCCCAGATTTCGGCGGCGGTTTCGACCACCAGCGCCAGTTTGCGGCGCTCGATCTCGACCGAAATGCGGTTGCCGTGATGCGTGCTGGCGAAGCCGCATTGCGGGCTGAGGCAGAGATTCTCCAGCGGCACGAACTTGGCGGCAGCGTCGACCCGGCGCTTCAATTCGTCCTTCGATTCGAGCCGCGGCTGCTTGGTGCTGACCAGGCCGAGCACCACCTTCTTGCCCTTGGGCAGGAAACGCAGCGGCTCGAAGCCGCCGGCGCGGTCGGAATCGTATTCCAGGAAGTAGCCGTCGTAGTTGGTGCCGGCCAGCATGGTCTCGGCCACCGGCTCGTAGCCGCCGGAGGAAATCCAGGTCGAGCGGAAATTGCCGCGGCAGACATGGGTGGTGATCGCCATGTCGGCGGGCTTCTCGGCGATCGCATAGTTGATGATGCGGGCATAGATCTCCTGCAGCCGGTCGACCTCGTCGCCGCGCTCGCGCGCCTTGCGCAGTTCGTCCTGCGAGCACAGATACGCCCACACGGTGTCGTCGAACTGCAGGTAGCGGCAGCCGGCGTCGTAGAACGCCCTCACCGCCTTGCGGTAGGCCTTGGCGAGATCCTCGAAGAACGGCTCCAGGTCGGGATAGATGTCCCGGGAGATCGCCTTGCGGCCGCCGCGGAAGTGCAGCACTGCGGGCGACGGAATCGTCATCTTGGCGGTGGCGCCGGTGACCGCGCACTGCTTGTGCAGGAAGCGGTAGTGGTCGAGCATCGGGTGATCGGCCGGGAAGTCGATCTTGCCGATGACGCGGACGTTGTCGGCGCGGGTGGTGACGCCGGCGAACTGAATCCCTTCCGGGTGATAGAGCTCGCAGCCGGTCAGCTTGGCGAGGAAGTCGAAGTGCCACCAGGAGCGGCGGAACTCGCCGTCGGTGGCGAGCTGCAGGCCGATCGATTTCTGCTTGTGGACGATCTTCTCGATCTCGAGATCCTCGATGCGCGTAAGCTCACTCGCGGCGATCTCGCCCTTCTCGAGCCTGGCGCGGGCTTCCTTGATCTTGGGCGGGCGCAGCAGGCTGCCGACATGGTCGGCGCGGAACGGCGGGGTTTTTCTCTGCATGATCGTTCTCCGAGGTTGTTTTCTTGTGTCGTCCTAGTGGAGTGGATTTGACATTCGATTCAGCATCGCCGCGGGCTCTCAAAAGCGAATGTCAAATCCAAAACTCCACTAGAAACCTATACTTGCTAGTGGTCCATCGATTCTAACATTCGCAAAAGTGACTGCGGCGAGGGTATGCGAATGTTAGAATCAGACCACTAGTGGCTGCCGGCGCCGCCGGAGACGCCGAGAAACCTCTCCAGCGTGGCAGGATCGTTCTTCAGCGCGGCACTGGAGGCGTCGTGCACGATGGCGCCGCGCTCCAGGATCACGGCGCGGTCGGCGAGCGAGAGGATCTTGCGCGCGTTCTGCTCGACGATGATCGAGCACAGCCCGCCGGCCCGGGTGATCTTGCCGAGCGCGATCAGGAGCTCGTCGACGATGATCGGCGCCAGCCCCTCGGTCGGCTCGTCGAGCAGCAGCACTTTCGGATTGAGCGTCAGCGCGCGGCCGATCGCCAGCATCTGCTGCTCGCCGCCCGACAGCTCGTTGCCGAAATTGGTGCGCCGCTCCTTCAGCCGCGGAAACATCTCGTAGACCCGTTCCACCGTCCACGGCCCGGGCAGCGCCACCGCGGTCATGTTCTCCTCGACGGTGAGCGAGCGGAAGATGTTGCGCTCCTGCGGCACCCAGCCGATGCCGGCGCGGGCACGCTGGTCGGGACGCAGCCGCGTGACGTCCTGGCCGGCCAGCGCGATGGTGCCGCCGAAGCGGCGCGTCACGCCGACGATGGAGTTGATCAACGTGGTCTTGCCGGTGCCGTTGCGGCCGAGCAGCGCCAGGGCCTGCCCCTCGGCCAGCGTCAGCGACATTTTCGGCAGCACCACGGCCTCGCCGTAGCCGGCGCGCAGGTCGCTGATGGCAAGCAGATCAGACATCGGCGCCCTCGCCCAGATAGACCGCCTTGACCTGCGGATCGCGCGCCACCTCCGCGGGGTCGCCCTCGACCAGCATGGCGCCGTTCACCAGCACCGAGATCCGGTCGGCGAAGGAGAACACCAGGTCCATGTCGTGCTCGATCAGCAGCACGGTGACGTCGCGCGGCAGCCCGGCGACCACGGCCAGAATGTCGTGGCGCTCGCTTTCCGGCACGCCCGCCGCCGGCTCGTCGAGCAGCAGCACGCGCGGCCGCGTCGCGATCGCCACCGCGATCTCCAACAGCCGCTGCTTGCCGTAGGGCAGCGTCGCGGTGCGGTCGTGCATGACGTCGAGCAGATGGAAGCGCGCCAGGTTCTCGGCGATCTCGCCGTTGACGTCGGCGCGGGTGCCGAGCACCCGCCACCAGTCGGAGCCATGGCCAAGCCGCTCGGAGACCGCCAGCCCGATGGTCTCCAGCGGCGTCAGGTCGGCGTAAAGCTGGTTGATCTGGAAGGTGCGCGACAGCCCGCGCTGCACCCGGGTATGAACCGGCAGCGCGGTGATGTCCTGGCCTTCCAGCAGGATGCGGCCGGCGTTCGGCTTCAGCACCCCGGTGAGCAGGTTGATCACCGTGGTCTTGCCGGCGCCGTTCGGCCCGATCAGCGCGTGGCGCGCCCCGGTCGCGACCTTGAGCGACAGGTCGCGCGTCACCGCCAGGCCGCCGAACTGCTTTTGCAGGCCGATGGTTTCGAGCGCGTAGCTCATGGCGCCTCCCCGCCCGGCGCCGCCGCCGGCCTGCCGGCCAGACGCGCGATCTGCCGCGGCACGAAAAACACGATCTGCTGAATCCGGGTCCGGCCGGTCAGCACGATCACCACCAGCACCAGGCCGATCCAGAACTGCCAGTATTGCGGCGTCCAATTCGACAGCGCCTGCTGCAGCAGCTTGAACACCACGGCGCCGATCAGTCCGCCATAGAGATAGCCGGTGCCGCCGATCACCAGCACCAGCATCAGATCGGCGGAGCGTTCGAACGAGAACACGTCGAGCGAGGCGAGCGCGGTCGACTGCGTGAACAGTGCGCCGGCAATCCCGGCGTAGCAGGCCGCCAGCGTGTAGATCGCGATCAGCCGGCGGTTGACCGGAATGCCGACCGCCGCCGCGCGTAGCGGATTGTTGCGGATCGCCCGCAGCGACAGCCCGAACGGCGAATAGACGATGCGCCGCGCCAGCACGAACAGCACGAACAGCACCGCGAGGCAGTAGATGTAGCCGACCTTGCCGAAGATATCGAATTCGAACAGCCCCAGCACCGGCGCCACCGTGATGCCCTGCAGGCCGTCGAAGCCGCCGGTGATGTCGGAGTAGCGGTTGGCGAGTTCGCGCAGCAACAGCGCGATGCCGAGCGTCACCATCAGCCGGGTCAGGTCCGAGCCGCGCATCACCAGGAAGCTGGTGAGGAACCCCGCCACCGCGGCGACCAGCCCGGCCGCGACGAGCGCGACCACCGGCTCGTTGATGATGCCGTGCTTGGCGAGCAGTCCGGCGCTATAGGCGCCGATGCCGAAGAACGCGGCATGGCCGAGCGAAACGATTCCGGCGTAGCCGAGGATCAAGTCGAGCGACAGCGCGAACAGCCCGAGCCACGCGATCTCGGTGAGGATGAGATAGCGGTCGGGAAACAGAAAGACGGTGGCGGCCGCGAACAGCCAGAACACGATCTCGGCCGGGCGCCAGCGCGCCGCCGCCACCAGGTGCTGGCCCATGGCCTCGTGCGGAACGGACGTCATCGCGCCCTCACCGCGTCGCCGAGCGGCCGAACAGGCCGTTCGGGCGCCAGATCAGGATAACGATCATCATGGCGTAGATCACGAAGGCGCCGAGCTTCGGCACGTAGTATTTGCCGGCGACGTCGCTGATGCCGAGCAGCAGCGACGCCAGGAATGGCCCGGTGATGGTCGAGGTGCCGCCCACCGAAACCACGATCAGGAAGTAGATCATGAATTTCAGCGGGAAATAGGGATCGAGGCCGAGGATCTCGGCACCGAGCGCGCCGCCGAGGCCGGCCAGCCCCGAGCCGAACGCGAAGGTCAGCGCGAATACCTGGCCGACATTGATGCCGAGCCCGGTGGCGGCGCGGGGATCGTCGACCGCGGCGCGCAGCCGGCTGCCGAACCGCGTGCGCGCCAGGATCAGCTGCAGCACCACGGTGAGCAGCCCGCAGATCACGATGATCATCAGCCGATAGCGGCCCACCCCGATCCCGAACACGTCGATCTGGCTGCGCAGGTAGTCCGGAATCTTGACGAAGACCTGCTGCGACCCCGCGAGGTAGTCCGTTGCGGTCACCGCCATGAACACCAGCCCGATGGTGAACAGCACCTGGTCGAGATGGCCGCGGTCATAGAGGTGGCGGTAAAGCAGCCGCTCCATCACCGCGCCGATCAGCGCCGCGGCGGCGAAGGCGAGCGGCAAGGCCGCGAAGAACGGCAGGCCCAGCCGGTTGACGAGGATGACGCAGGCATAGCCGCCCGCCATCGCGAACGCGCCATGGGCGAGGTTGACGAAGTTCATCAGCCCCATGGTGACGGCGAGACCTGAGGCGAGCACGAACAGCAGCATGCCGTAGGCGACGCCATCGAACAGGATCGTCAGCGCGGTCATGTCAGGTCCGGCGGCAAGGCGACCGGCCCCTGATGATGACTGTCATCCTAATCCTCCCTCCCCGACGCGATCCGGCGTGTTGTGTACCTGCAAGTTCGGTCTTTTTGAACACCATTGAACAGACCGGTCAATGCAGCATGCCGGCTGGCCCGCCGCTGATCGCAACCTGGGTTCGCGCGCGCGCCGCATCGCCCGAAGCCGGGCGATGCGCGGTGCCGGACGATACCGGCGACCGATGCGAGCGGTAGCGCCCTGCTACTGCGTCGCCTTGCCCGGGTCCTTGATCGGGCCGAAGGTGGCGAACTCGACATTGTAGAGCTGGCCGTCGGCGCCCCTCTGGACCTTGCGAATATAGACATTCTGGATGATGTCGCGGGTCTGCGGATCGATCGAGATCGGGCCACGCGGGCTCTCCCAGGCCATGCCCTTCATCGCCGCGATCAGCGAATCGCCGTCGGCCTTGCCACCGGTCTTCTTCAGCGCCTCGTAGATCAGATGGATGCCGTCGTAGCCGCCGACCGCCATGAAGCCGGGCCGCTGGCCGTAGGCTTTCTGGTAGGCGGCGACGAAATCCTTGTTCTTCTGCGAAGGATGGGCGGCCGAATAGATGTGCGCGGTGACCACGCCGAGCGCGGCGTCGCCCATGTTGTTGAGCAGATCGTCGTCCATGACGTCGCCCGGCCCGATTACCTTGATGCCGCTCTTGTCGAGCCCGCGCTCGACGAACTGCTTCATGAAGTTGCCGCCCTGCCCGGCCGGCACGAACACGAACATGGCGTCGGGCTTGGCATCCTTCATGCGCTGCAGGAACGGCGCGAAGTCCGGATTGGCCAGCGGCACCTTGATCTCCTCGACGATCTTGCCGCCGCCGCCCTCGAAATGCTCCTTGAAGTATTTGAGCGCGTCGTGGCCCGGCGCGTAGTCGGACACCAGCACGGCGACGGTCTGGATGTTGTTCTTGGCCGCCCAGTCGCCGATCACGGTGGAGGACTGCGCCAGCGTGAAGCTGGTGCGCACGATATAGGGCGACTTCTCGGTGATGACCGAGGTGCCCGCCGCCATCACCACTTCGACCACCTTGGCCTGGGTCGCGAGCGGCGCCGCGGCCATTGCCGCCGGGGTCACGCCGAAGCCGGCGATGACGCTGACCTTGTCGTTGACGATCAGTTCCTGGGCGAGGCGCTTGGTGTTGTCGGGCTGGGCGGCGTCGTCCTTGAGGATCACTTCGATCTTCTTGCCGGCGACGGTGTCGCCGTTCTGCTGCATATAGAGCTTGATCGCGTTGTCGATCTGCTTGCCGGTCGAGGCCTGGCCGCCGGTCATCGGCAGAATCAGGCCGATCTTGACGGTATCCTCGGCCAGGGCCGGCAGGCTGACGAGCGCGGCAGCGCCCGCGAGCGCGCTCAGCGCGAGCCGGCGTGACAGTCTGTGTGTGCATGCGAACATGGGGCTTTTCCTCCGTCGATCGTTTTCGTTACCAGGACCACCTTGGCGCGGTCTTGAGCGGTGTCTCGCCTCGCGGCGCTGCGCGGCGTTTGCTTCGGGGCTGATGGGCCGAGTGTAAGCAGATCGGCCCGGCCGCGTCCCGTTAAACCGTGGGTCCGGTCGGGCGTGAGAATGTTGGATGGTGAATGGATCAATCGCGCTGGTCGCGGAAGCGGCTGGCGCGAGCGTGCGGCGACGTCCCCTTCGAAGCGAACGCATCCGCCCTTTGACTTCTCTCCCTTGGCCCGCAATTCCAAAAGCGCGGCATCCTGTATACATCGACGCAATGAAATCAACAGATTATTGCACTTTGGGGCAAGAAAATTGGTCCACCGAATAATTTATTTGTACGGATGAACAAATTTCCGGAGCAGCCCCTTCCGGCCTGCCGGTCATTTGAATTTTGTTAAGACTTATTAACCATAGTTGCGGCGCCACGTTGTCCGGCCCCGACTGTACCGAGGGCCGACCCGATCTCGGGTCCGGCAACGGGAATTGGGAGCGCCCGATGTCCGACCTGCTCACCTTGCCTCAGCGGCCGAGATCGGCCGAGGACACCTACTGCCTCGCCGCCGCCGGCTGGACCGATTGCGACATCGACCGCGTCGCGCTCGGCGACGACGGCGTGCTCGCCGCGCTCGGGATCACGCGCACCGTGCAGCGCCGGCTGCCCGATGACGCGGTGACGCTGTCGCCCGGCCCGGGTTTCAACGGCGCGCGTTCCGCCACGCGCTTCGTCATCGACGCGGCTTCGTCGGACGACGTGTCGCTGCGCGAGCTGCACGAGCTCGGCGTCCGCGGCATCCGCCACACCCTGCCCGACGGCGACGACGCGCTGGCGTCGCAGCTCGACGCAGTCGCCCGCGACGCCGACCGCATCGCGCCGCTCGACTGGCACATCGAGCTTGCGACCGGCGCCAATCTTGCCGCGCTGGCGCGGCATGAATGGACGCTGTCACAGCTGCCGGTCGCGGTTTGCCTGAGCGGGGTCGCTCCCGCCGTGGCACAGCAGCGCCCGAACGACGAAGGCTTCGAATTCGTGCTCGACCTGCTGCATATGGGGCGGACCTGGATCAAGCTCGGCGGCACCGTCGCCGGCGAAGGGCTGCGCGGCTTCATCAACACGGCGCTGGCGGTGCGCAGCGATCGCCTGCTGTGGGGCAGCGGCGCCGGCGACCCGGCGATGCGACCCGCCGACCACCGCACCCGTGTCGCGGAAAGCCTCGCGGTGCTGGAGCGCATCATCCCCGACGAGGACGACCGCGCCGCCGTGCTGGTCGCCAATCCGGCGCGGCTGTACGGGTTCGCGTAAGGCCGGCTTCCTTCATTGACGCTGCCCACGTGATGAGGTGCGCGCATCACAAGTCGGGTTTAATTTACCCGACTTGTGACTTTAAAAAGAACTCAACTCGGCGAGATGAGAGCCGAGTTGCTATGCGCGCCTCGAAGGATGAACGGCCCGAACGCGCCCGCGCGTCCTTCGAGGCTCGCCGCAAATGCGGCTCGCACCTTAGGAGGACGCTTCGAACCCCGCCCTCAATCCGTGAACACCACCGTCTTCCGCCCGTTGCGCAGCACCCGGTCCTCGAGGTGATAGCGCACCGCGCGGGCCAACACCCGCCGCTCGATGTCGCGGCCCTTGCGGATCAGGTCGTCCGGGGCGTCGCGGTGGCTGATGCGCTCGACGTCCTGGTCGATGATCGGGCCCTCGTCGAGGTCGGCGGTGACGTAATGCGCGGTGGCGCCGATCAGCTTGACGCCGCGCTCGTGCGCCTGGTGGTAGGGCTTCGCGCCCTTGAAGCCCGGCAGGAAGGAATGGTGGATGTTGATGCAGCGCCCGGCCAGCCGCGCCGACATATTGTCCGACAGCACCTGCATGTAGCGCGCCAGCACCACCAGCTCGGTCCGGGTGCTGTCGACGAGCTTGAGCACCTCCGCCTCCTGGGCCGCCTTGGTGTCGCGCGTCACCGGCAGATAATGGAACGGCACGTCGCCGAAGTCGAAGCTGCCGTAGGTCTCGCGCGGGTGGTTGGCGACGATCGCGGTCGGAATCATCGGCAGCTCGTCGATCCGCCAGCGGTACAGAATGTCGGCGAGGCAATGATCGAACTTCGACACCAGCAGCATCACCCGGCGCTTGTTGGCGCGGTCGCGCATTTGCCAGTCGAGGCTGAAGCGGGTGGCAATGTCGCCGAAATCGCCGCGCAGCGTGTCGAGCGTCACCTTGGAGGCCGCCGGCCCGAACACCACGCGCATGAAGAAGTGCCCGGTCTCGGTGTCGCTGAACTGCTGGGCGTCGAGAATGTTCTGGCCATGGTCGAACAGGAACGCCGAGACGGCGGCGACGATGCCGGGACGATCCGGACACGACAGGGTCAGCACGAATTGAGTGAGGGGCATGGCGCAATCTTGAGCAGGGTGCACGGGCGAACAACGATGGTTGTGCTCTAGCACCCGCGCCCCCTTGCGCCAATCCCCGCGCGGCCCACAATGGCGCGGGTCGCGGACCGCCCGGAACGGGGCGGCCGAGACCACGACAACGGAGACGGCGATGGCGGAACGGCTCGACGGCACGCGGATCCTGATCCTGGAGACCCGCGAGGAGGCGCAGTTTTCCCGGCTGCTGGCGGAACAGGGCGCCGACGTGCTGCGCTGTCCGATGTTCGTGATCCACGATGCCCCCGACCAGGCCGTCGTCGAGGCCTGGATCCGGCGCGCGATCGCCGCCCCGTTCGACGACCTGGTGCTGACCACCGGCGAAGGGCTGCGCCGCCTGGTGGCGGCGGCGCGACGCCTCGGCTGCGAGGCCGAGCTGGTGAAGGCGCTCGGCGCCGCGCGCGCTTTCACCCGCGGACCGAAGCCCGGCCGCGCGCTGCGCGAGATCGGGCTTTCGCCGCACGCCACCACGCAGACGCCGACGTCGGAGGGCATCGCCGCGATGCTCGCAAGCGAGGACCTGAAGGGCCATCGCGTCGGCCTGCAGCTTTATCCCGAGCGCGACCATAGCGCGCTGATCGCCGCGATCGAGGCGCGCGGCGCCGTCGTCGAGGCGGTGTTGCCCTATGCCTACGATCCGCAGGCCGCCACCGACAACATCGTCAGGGCGATCGACGAGATGGCGGCCGGCCGCATCGATGCGATCGCGCTGACCAGTTCGGGCCAGGCGCGCCGGCTGTTCGATGCCGCGCGCGCCAGCGGCTGCGAGGACCGGCTGCGCGACGGGCTTTCGCGCACCAGGATCGCCGCGGTCGGCCCGGTGGTGATCGAGGAACTCGCCGGCCACGGACTTGACGCCGACATCGTGCCGGCGGGCGAGGCGTTCTTCATGAAGCCGCTGATCAGCGCGATGGCGCAGGCGCTGCGCGCGGGCGCGTGACGGGTCATCCGTCGGCCGGCCGGTCTGCGCTTGGCGCAACCGGCCGCGACGCCACCGTCATTGAGCTTTGCTGCGACATCGCCCACAGTTGCGCGCGAACAGAACGGCGCGGCACGCGCCCGCGATCGAACAGCTGGAGCCCAGATGCAACAATTTCCGCTTGCCGGAATTCGTGTCGTTGAGATCGGAAGCGGCGACGCGCTCGGCTATTGCGGCAAGCTGTTCGCGGATTTCGGCGCCGAGGTGATCAAGATCGAGCCGCCCGGCGGCGACAGCGGCCGCCTTGCCGCGCCGCTGGCCGACTTAGGCAACGGCGAGCTGCAGAGCGGCGTGTTCGCCTGGCTCAACACCAACAAGACCAGCGTCACCGCCGATCTCGACGCGCCGGCCGACCTCGCTCGCGTGCGCGAGCTGCTGGCCACCGCCGACCTGCTGCTCGATGCCCGTCCGCCGTCGCAGATCGCCGCTTCGGCGCTGTCGCACGAGGCGCTGCGCGCCGGCGATCCGGCTCTCGCGATCACGGGCCTGTCGTGGTTCGGCGAGCACGGGCCCTACCGCGACATCCACGTCACCGAAGCGGTGTGCCGCAGCCTCGCCGGGCTGGTGAAGCTGGTCGGTCCGGTCGACGGCCCGCCGGTGCTGCCGCGCGAGAGCCAGGCCGCGATGACCGGCGGATTGACCGCCTTCATCCCGAGTCTTGCCGGGCTGATCGCCACCCGGCACGGCGACGGCGCGGGCGCGCGTCGCTACGCCGTCAGCCTGTTCGAGGCGTTCCTGCATGTCAGCGAATTCGACACCGGGCTGGCGCTTGAGTCCGGCTTCTCGCGGCCGCGCCCGGGGATCAACCGGTTCGGGCGCGGCTATCCGTCGGGCAATTTCCTGACCAAGCACGGCTGGCTCGGCGTCACCGTGGTGACGCCGGCGCAGTGGGTCGCGTTCTGCGAGCTGCTCGGCCGCCCCGAGCTCGGACACGACAAGCGCTACAACACCATGCTCGATCGCTTCACGCGCGCCCAGGAGCTCGGCGCCATCATCGCCCCGGCGCTGATGCGGGAAACCGCGCTCACCTGGTTCGAGCGCTCGATCGCGCTGCGGCTGCCGCTCGCGGTGGTGCCGGACATGGCGGAACTGCTGGCGCAGGACGTGCACCGCAGCCGCGGCGCCTTCGCGGCGGTGACCATCGGCGGCGCCTCATTCGAGGCCCCGGTGCTGCCGCAGCACCTCACCGCAACCCCGCCGAAGCCGAACGGCCGCGCGCCGCTGGCCGGCGAGACCGCGCTCGACGCCATCGCGCCGCGGCCGCGGCGGGCGAAGCGCGCGGCGGCGCCCGGCGATCCGTTGCCGCTGACCGGCCTTCGCATCGTCGACCTCACCATGGGCTGGGCCGGGCCGAGCGCGACGCGGCAGATGGCCGACCTCGGCGCCGACGTCATCAAGGTGGAGTCCTGCCAGTACCCGGACTGGTTTCGCGGCACCGACACCCGCCCGCCCTACCACGACGAGGTAATGTACGAGAAAGCGCACTGGTTCCAGATCATGAACCGCAACAAGCGCGGCATCACGCTGGACCTCACCACCAGGGCCGGGCTCGACCTCGTGAAGCGGCTGGTCGCCGACGCCGATGTGGTGATCGACAACTACGCCGCCGACGTGATGCCGCGGCTGGGTCTCAGCGTCGACCAGCTGCACGCCATCAACCCGCGCCTGGTGATCGTGACGATGCCGGCCTTCGGCATGAGCAGCGTCTGGAGCGGCGTGCGCGCCTACGGCTCGACGCTGGAGCAGGCTTCCGGGCTGCCGTCGGTCAATGGCGGCCCCGAGGATCCGCCGACCATGCTGCACGCGGCGCTTGGCGATCCGCTCGGCGGCCTCAACGCAGCGGCCGCGATGCTGCTTGGCGTCGCGCAGCAGCGCTGCACCGGCCAGGGCCAGCACGTCGATCTCTCCCAGGTGCAATGCATGCTGCCGCTGGTCGCGCCGTTCGTGATCGAGCAGTCGATCCGCGGCGAGACCTCGCCGCGGCTCGGCAACCGCCACGCCGATCACGTGCCGCACGGCTGCTTTCCCTCGCTCGGCATCGACCAGTGGATCACCATCGCGGTGCGCAGCGACGCCGAGTGGCAGGCGCTATGCCGCGTCATGCGCCGGCCCGATCTCGCCGCGGAGGCGACGCTCGCAACCGCGGCCGGGCGGCGCGCCGACCAGGACCGCATCGAACAGGCGATCCGGCAATGGACCATGACGGTGCGCCCGGACGTCGCCATGGGCGCGCTGCAGCAGGCCGGCGTCGCCGCCGGCGTCGCGCGCCTGCCGGGCGACCTGCCCGCCGACCCGCATCTGGTGGCAACCGGGCACTGGCAGGCGGTCGATCGCGCCTTCGTCGGGCCGCATCTCTTGCCCCGGATCGCCTGGCGCGAAGACGGCGCGCTCTCGCCGCCGGCGATCCGCGCCACTGCGCCGACGCTCGGCCAGCACAACGCCGAGGTGCTCCGCGAGCTGCTCGGGCTGAGCGACGCCGAGATCGAGGCGCTGCAGGACGACGGCGTGATCGGCACGGTGGCGACGTCGAAAGGGGCGGCGCGGAGCTAGCATCCCCACCATGTCATTCCGGACGGTCCGCGTCGCGGACCGATCCGGAATCTCGAGGGCAATCGAGCGACGCGAGGTCGAGATTCCGGGTTCGGAATGACGGAAAATCAGGCGGGCCGCTGCAAAAACGCCTGGTACGCGAGCCGCATGCCGTCGGTCAGCGATGTCGAGGCGCGCCAGCCCAGCCCCGCGAGCCGGCCGACATCGAGCAGCTTGCGCGGCGTGCCGTCGGGCTTGGAGGGATCGAACACGATCTTGCCCTGATACCCCACCGTCGCGGCGACCACCCGGGCGAATTCGGCGATGGTGATGTCCTCGCCGGTCCCGATATTGATGAGGTCGGCGCCGGAATAGGTCTTCATCAGGTGCACGCAGGCATCCGCCATGTCGTCGACATAGAGAAACTCGCGGCGCGGCGTGCCGGTGCCCCACACCACGACCTCGGGGGCGCCCGCCACCTTCGCCTCGTGGAAGCGGCGGATCAGCGCAGCCACCACGTGGCTGTATTCGGGGTGATAGTTGTCGCCCGGGCCGTAAAGATTGGTCGGCATCACATTGATGAAGTCGCAGCCGTACTGGCTGCGATAGGCCTCGGCCATCTTGATGCCCGCGATCTTGGCGATGGCGTAGGGCTCGTTGGTCGGCTCCAGCGGGCCGGTGAGCAGCGAGTCCTCGCGCAACGGCTGCGGCGCCAGCCGCGGATAGATGCAGGACGAGCCGAGGAACAGCAGCTTCTCGGTGCCGTGCAGATGCGCGGCATGAATGACATTGGCGGCGACGATCAGGTTCTCGTAGATGAACTCGCCGCGTAGCGTGTTGTTGGCGACGATGCCGCCGACCTTCGCCGCGGCCAGGAACACCACCTGCGGCCGGTTGGCGGCGAACCAGCGGTTGACGGCGGCCTGATCGATGAGATCGAGCTCGCGGCGCGCGGCGGTGACCGGCTCGATGCCTTCGCTGCGGAGCCTTCGCACCAGCGCGCTGCCGACCATGCCGCCGTGCCCGGCGACGAACGTGGTCTTGCCCTTCAGCTCAAATGGCGTCGCGGCCATGAAGTATCCCCTGCGTCGTGGCTCGTCTCCCGACACCGGCGGACGCGGCGCGCCGGCGGGCCGGCTCCTAACACACCCATCCACCCCCGGCAAACCGCTCGCATCCGCAGGATTCGACGACAGGCTTGCGCGGCGTTGGCGCTTGGACCACAATTGCAAAGAAAACATAGTGGAACAAGGCACTTGAAGTGTAAGAGAGA
>JBKQQE010000261.1:0-2797 GCA_052326245.1 Xanthobacteraceae bacterium
GACTCGGGTGTGAGGCCGATATGGCAGAGGCCATCTCGGCGAGCTGATCGCTTCCGGTCACCGTAGCGTGCGGAACAAAAACGCGACATCCGCGTTCGACCGTAAGCGGTGTTTTTGCCCCACCTTCAATTTTTGAAGCAGACCAGCGATGATCTGACGACCTTCTTTGAGGCGTTAGACACATGTCGGACACTGAGCTTTTGCTTAAATCGGAGCCGCCGCGGCGGCTGGAAGTGTTTACGGGGGCGGGCCGGCGCCGCAGTTGGACAGCTGAGCAGAAAGCGCGGATCGTTGCAGAGTGCGACTCAGACGGTGGGTCGGTGAGCGCCATTGCGCGACGGCACGGCTTGACGCCGCAGCAGTTGTTTGGATGGCGTCGAGATGTCCGACGCCAAGCCGAAGAGACAGCGAATGGCATTACGTTTGCTCCGGTGATGGTGGAATGTGGTGCGCCGATTTCGCCGGCGGCGCTGGAGCCGCGCTTGATCGAGGTCGTGATCGGCATGGTTACGGTTCGGATTCCGTTGGGCGCAGATAGCGCAACATTAGAGGCGGTTCTTCGGGCCGTGAAGGCGGCGACATGATCGCGGTTCCGGCGGGAATGCAAGTGATGGTGGCGACCAGGCCGGTTGATTTCCGGCGAGGCGCCGATGGTCTGGTTGCGCTGGTACGCGAGAGGCTCGGTGAGGATCCGTTCTCTGGAGCGATCTTCGTATTTCGCTCGAAACGAGCCGATAGAATAAAAATTGTGGCGTGGGATGGCTCGGGCCTGGTGTTGTTCTGGAAGCGGCTGGAACAAAATGCTTTTCGATGGCCACCGATCACTGACGGCGTGATGCGGCTGACGGCGGCGCAACTCGCCGCGCTGGTCGATGGAATGGATTGGTCGCGACTGCATGCGCGCGATGTTCCGCGGCCGTCCGCAACGTCGTGAGAGCTGCGACGGATTGAATCAGGGCGCTCGTTGCAGATCACAAACAAACGCGAATCTGCTTCAATCCTTGCCATGCCGATCGACGCTCTTCCGGATGATGTTGATGCCCTGCGGGCTCTGGTGAGCCAGCTATCGGGCGAGCGCGATGCGGCCATTGCGGAGAGCCGACGGCTTACGGAGCAGAATGATAAGCTTCGCCACTTATTGAAGCAGCTCCAGCGTGCGCAGTTCGGACAACGGTCCGAACGTCTCGATCGCGATCAGATGCAGTTGGCGCTGGAAGATATCGAGACCGCACTCGCCAACCGAGAGGCGGAAGAGGAAGAGCAGCAGCAGAACAACGCTGCCGAGAAGCCGGCGGATCAACGCAAGAAGCGGCGCATCAACCGCGGTGCGCTGCCGGCGCATCTTCCTCACGTTCATGTCACGATTGAGCCAGAGAGCACGGTTTGTCCGTGCTGCAATGGCGCAATGCATGTCATCGGGGACGAGAGCTCGCAGCGTCTCGACAAGATTCCGGCCCAGTACCAGGTGATTGTGACGCATCGCCCCAAATATGGCTGCCGGGCCTGTGAGGGCGCAGTCGTCCAGGCGCCGGCGCCTGAGCGTCTGATCAAGAACGGCATTCCGACCGAGGCTCTTGTGGCCAGTGTCGTGGTCGACAAATTCGCTTGGCACAGTCCGCTCTATCGGCAGGCACAGATCATGAAGCTCCAGGGCTTGCCGGTCGATCGTTCCACGCTGGCCTTCTGGGTCGGTGTCGCAGCGGCGGAGCTCAAGCCGATTTATCTGCGCATGAAGGAGATCCTGCTCGGCTCGGCCAAGATCGCCGTCGACGAGACGCGGGCACCGGTACTCGACCCCGGCCGCGGCCGGACCAAGACCGGTTACTTCTGGGCGATCTCGCGCGACGACCGGCCGTGGGGAGGATCCGACCCTCCCGGCGTCGTCTATACCTATGCACCTGGACGGGGCGGCGTGCACGCGACCGCGTTGCTGGCAGGGTATTCCGGCATCGTTCAATGCGATGGCTACGAAGTTTACAAGCAACTCGCCAATCCGACGCGAGACGGAGGCCCGGTGACGCTCGCTTATTGCTGGCTGCACTGGAGACGCTATTTTTTCGACATCGACAAAGACGGTCCGGCACCGATCGCCCACGAGGCGTTGGAACGGATCGCGGCGCTCTACGCCATCGAGAGCCGGATCCGCGGCCGCAGCGCCGAGGAGCGCCGTGCCGTCCGGCAGGCCGAGACGAAACCGTTAGTGGAAAAGCTCAAGGCTTGGCTCGAGAACAGGCTGATCGCGGTCTCGGAGAAGAGCACCATTGCAGAAGCGATCCGCTACGGATTGACCCGCTGGGACGGCCTGGTGCGCTTCCTTGATGACGGCCGCATCGAGATGGACACCAATAGTGTCGAGCGAACGATGCGCCCGATTGCATTAAATCGGAAAAACAGCCTCTTCGCCGGTCACGACGAGGGCGCGGTCAACTGGGCATGTATCGCATCGCTCATTGAGACCGCAAAGCTGCACGAAATCGACCCTCTGGCTTATCTGGCCGATATTCTCGCCAAGCTCGTCAATGGCTGGCCCGCCCAGAAGCTCGACGAACTCCTGCCGTGGGCTTGGGCTGAGCAGACCAGAGTTCGCCTCGCAGCTTGATCGCCGCTCCTATGGCGGCCGGCGCTGCTGCCAGCGCTCGTGTGGTCGCAGCACCGCTTACGATAGAATGCACAGGTTCCGGACTGCGGGCCGGACGCACTGAGGAACTGGAAGTCATCTTCTCCAAGTTTTGCCGTGACGTGGCGCGATGCAGCACGCGTTGCTCTTCTATCGTATTGCCCGGACTTGCGGTTACTC
>JBKQQE010000262.1:0-21066 GCA_052326245.1 Xanthobacteraceae bacterium
TCGGACCAGCCGCTCCAATCGCTCACGATCGGCGGCGCCGATCGAAATTCGTTCGATTTTCCTCATCGGCACAGATTCGCAGGTCTGAGCCGATTTGTGAATCATCCGTCAGCATCGGAACACTAGCTAATTCCAAGCGAGCGCAAATCCGGTCCTAGTGGCACGATGCCGGTCGGATTGATCGCCCTGATCGAGTAGTAGCCGCGCTTGATGTGATCGATGCTGACCGTCTCCCGAATGCTTGGAATATCGAGGAGGCGACGTACGTAGGCGCTGAGCGCAGGATAGTCGACGATGCGTCGCAGATTGCACTTGAAGACGCCATAGTAGGCCGCGTCGAAGCGGATCAGGGTCACGAACAGCCGGATGTCGGCTTCGGTCAGGCGGTCGCCGACCAGGAAGCGACGGATTGCGAGGTGAGGCGCAAGCTCGTTGAGCATGCCGAATACGCTCTTGAAGGCCTCTTCGTAGGCTTCCTGAGTTGTCGCAAATCCGGCCCGGTACACGCCATTGTTGAGCCGCGGATAGATCCTGTCGTTCCAGTCGTCGATCTCTGTTCGCAATGCTTCAGGATAGAGATTTACTTTCGCGTCTGCGAGTTGCCCGAAGCCGGAATTCAGAATCCGCACGATGTCGGCAGACTCGTTGTTGACGATCGTCTTTGTCCCCTTGTCCCACAGGACCGGCACGGTGGTCCGCCCCGTGAAGTCGGGGACGGCGCGCGTGTAGATTTCATGCAAATATGTGGCGCCGTTGACGGTGTCGCCCGGATGCTCCCCGAAGCGCCAGCCCTGCTCGGATTGTTCGGGCTCGACCACTGAAATCGTGACAACGTCGTCGAGGCGCTTCAGCTTCCGCGCGATCAGCGTGCGCGACGCCCATGGACAAGCCAACGCGACATACAGGTGATAGCGTCCGGCCTCGGCTTTGAATCCTCCGGATCCGGTCGGTCCCGGGCCGCCGTCCGGCGTCACCCAGCTGCGGAAGACTGCCTCCGGGCGAACGAACGCCCCCCTGGAGTCGTTTGCGACCGGATGGTCCGTCCATTTTCCGTTGACAATCATGGCTCCTCCTTTGCACACGCAACGTTGACGTTCGTCATTAGTGCCCCATCGGGGCCGCGCCTCCGAGCTTCACCCTGCGCAGCGTCAACGCGAGCGGGACGCCGGCTGCCGCGATCAGCATCAGGATCCAGAAGACGTCGATGTAGGAAAGGAATGTAGCCTGCATCTGCACCTGCTGCCCGATCCAGGCAATGGCTTGCTGCTGGGCTTGCTCCACCGTGCTACCCATCGCGACGAAGTAGTCGCTGACGTGCTTCAGCGTCTCCGTGTACTGGGTGACGGCCGGGTTGAAGAGTTCGACTAGCCGGCTTTGATGGAACTGCTGGCGGCGCGCGAGCACGTTGTTGGCAACGGAGATGCCGATCGAGCCACCGATGTTGCGGGCGGCGTTGACGAGCGACGAGGCCTGGTCCGTCTTCTCGTGCGGGATCCCATCATAAGCGGCTACCGTAACCGGAATAAAGATCAGCGGAATGCCAACGTTGAGGAACAGCCGCGAGGTAGCAAAGAACCAGAAATCGACGTCGGCCGTGAGCCGGCTCATGTCGAACATCGAAGCCGCGCAGACCGCTGCACCGATTGCGATGAGATAGCGGGGCTGCACGCTCGCGGACAGCCGGCCGGCGATTGGCATCATCACCATCGTCACGAGCCCGCCCGGCGAGAGCACCAGACCTGCCCATGTCGCAGTGTATCCGAGATTTTGCTGCACCAGTTGCGGCAGAAACTGCGTGGTCGAGAGCAGAATGGCGCCGAGCGAGAGCATGAGAAGCAGGCTGGCGCTGAACTGGCGTGTCGCGACCATGCGGATGTCGATCATCGGGGCGCGGCGGGTGAGCTCCCATGGGATCATGAGCGCGAAGGCGAGCGCGCAGACCGACGAGACGGCAACGATGAAGCTCGACGCAAACCAGTCCTCTATGACGCCGCGGTCGAGCACGATCTCCAGAGCGCCGAGGAAGGTAGCGACCAGCACAAAACCCCCGAGGTCGAAGCGGTTGCCCTGGCGCACGAACCGCTTGTGCGCCTCCGCTGCGGCGTCGGACTCGCGCAGGATGAATGAAGATAGCACGATCGCGATTACGCCGACCGGCCCGTTGATCAGGAAGCACCACTGCCAGGCGAAATTGTCGGAGATCCAGCCGCCGAGGGTGGGGCCGACGACCGGCGCCACGACTACGGCGATGCCCCAGAGCGCGAAGCCCTGACCGACTTTCTCGGGGGGGAACGAGTCCGCGACGATGGACTGCGACACCGGCACCATGCCGCCGCCGCCGAGCCCTTGCAGGATCCGAAACAGCAGCAGCGTTTCCAGGTTGGGCGCAAAGCCGCACAGCACCGAGCTGATCGTGAACAGGATCAGGCAGGTGATGAAGAAAGCCTTGCGGCCGAAGCGGCGCGCGAGAAAGCCGCTCGCGGTCAAGATGACCGCGTTGGAGACGAGGTAGGTGGTGACCACCCAGGAGGCCTCGTCAGCACTCACGCCCATGCCGCCGGCGACGTAGGGGAGCGCAACGTTGGCGACGGTGGTATCGAGCACCTCCATGAAGCTCGCGAATGCCACGAGTATCGTGATGATCCAGGGGTTGGAGCCGCCGACCGCTTTCGCGGCCGTGCCGGCGCGGGTCGTGGCGACGCTCACGGCCGCTCCCTCAGGCGCTCATAGAGAGAAGGCGCCGGCTCGACGCGCACGGTGGGGACGACCGACATGCCCGGGCCGTTGGCGACGTCAGCCGGCGCATTCTCCAGAACGATCTTGACCGGCACGCGCTGGACAATCTTGACATAATTGCCGGTGGCGTTTTGCGCCGGCAGCAGGGAGAAAGCGGTGCCCGATCCCGGCTGAACGCTGGCGACAGTGCCGCGGAGGATGCGTCCCGGATAGGCGTCGATCGTGAGCGTCACCGGCTGGCCAGGACGCATGGCGTTAAGCTGCGACTCCTTGAAGTTCGCGGTCACCCAGATTTCGTCCGGAACGAACATCGTCAGCGAAGTGCCGACCTGCGCGTACTGACCGACAGCGCCGGTCAGGTTGACCACGCGTCCGGCCTGTGCGGCATGGATGGTCGTGTGCGAGAGATTGAGCTTCGCGGTCTCGGCGTTCGCCTCGTCGACCGCGACCGTGGCCTTGTCCTGCTCCACCACAAAGGTCTGATCGTCGAACTGTTGCTGCGGGACCGCGTTCTTACTCACCAAAATCTCGTACCGGCCAAGATTCTTCTTCGCCTGCGCGAGGACCGCCTCGTCGCGCGCCAACTGGGCGTTGGCCTGATCGAGCGCGGCGCGGTAGTCACGTTCGTCGATCCGCGCGATAACGTCGCCGGCCGCGACGTGCTGGTTATCGGTCACCGGCACGGCGGTGATGTAGCCCGCGACCTTCGGCGCCAGGGCAAATGCACGGGCGGCGATGAACGCGTCGTCGGTGGATTCGAAGTGCCGGCTGTGGTCCCAATAGACATAGCCCGCCGCGACCGCCGACACGGATAGAAGCAGACCGGCGAGCAATCCGAACGCGCTACGCCGCGCCCGGGTGCCGGGCTTCTCGTCGTGATCTCCATGCCGATCCTGTTCCTTCTCGTCGGCCAGAGCCGGGAACACGACCTCGGTTTGTGCCGGCGAGGTCACGTCGCGCTTCAGGAGCGAGACCGCGTCGAGCGGATTGCCTTGCGCGCCGGCATCGAGGACCATTATGTCAGTTGCTGCACTCATGACCTCCTCCTCTAGATCTGCCTGGGCTTGGCCCGGCTGGTGTCCGGACGATGCCTTCGATCCGAACATCCGAGTAGCCAATATGTTTCGATATGAACTATCGTCCAAAACGATAGTTGACGGAGCGGCGGTCTTGCCGGCGCCCCGTCCGATCTCCTACTAGCGGCGCGGGACGGGGGCCTTCTTCGTCCGGCCCCACAGCACGAGCGCCGCGAGGGCGACCAGGACGAAGTTGAGCGGTAGCCCGGCGATCTCGCCGCGCATCACGTGGAAACCAATCGCGAGCACCTGGAGTGAGACGAAGCCGAGCGCGGCGAGCGGGGTCAGCGAGGGCTTGATGCGGGTCAGCGCGGGCAGCACGATCCCGAGCGCGCCTGCCGTCTCGCAAAGACCGATGAAGGTCAGCAGCCAATGGGGAACGTCGGTGGCGTATGCCGCGCCCATCTGGACCAGGGTTGCGGGCGCAAGGACCAGCTTGCACACGCCTGAAGCGCCGAAGAATAGGCAGAGCAGTAGCTGGGCGGACCAAAGACCGAGCTGCCAGCCGAGGCCGGCGCGCGCGGGAGCGACAGCAGTATTTACGTTGGACATGGTGGTTCTCCTTGGTTTGCTTGACGATCGATTGCGGATTGGGACTCGCCGGGCCCGCGTCGATGCTCAGAGCGGCGTGAGATGCCCCATCTTCCCGGCGTGGTAGCGCGCGAGCGCGGCCTCGATCTGCGCCGGCTCGTTCATCATGAACGGGCCCTCGACCACCATCGGCTCGCGGATCTCAGCGCCCGACAGGATGATGAGGTGCGAGGGGCTGAGCGCTTCGATGGTCACGCGTCCGGCGCTTCCGTGCAGCGCGATGGCGTGACCGCGGGCCATCTTCTGCTCGCGGTCGCCGGCCCGCAGGCGGATGGCCCCAGTGACGAGATAGACGAGCGCGTTGTGACCGGGCGGAAGATCGAAGGGGATCTCGCGTCGGAGAGCGACGTCCAGGAAGGTGAAGGGCTCCGCCGGAACGAGCGGGGACAATAGGCCCTCGAAGGCGCCCACCACGACGCGAACACGATCACCGGCCTCGTTCCGCCATTCCGGGACCTGGTTGCCCTGCAGCCGGAGCAGCCGGGGATCGACCAGCTTTTTTTTGCGCTCAGATTGACGAAGAGCTGAAGGCCGTGCAGTTCGCAGTCGTCCGCGGGGACCTCATGATGGATCACGCCGCTTCCGGCCTGCGTCCAGACGATTCCGCCGGGCCCGACGACGACGTCGTTGCCGAGCGAGTCGCGGCTGCGGAGCTTTCCCTCTGAGTCCTCGAAGACGTAGGTCACGGCGGAGAAACCGGCGTGCGGGTGCGGCGAGAACGGCTGGCCGCGTACGCGGAAGTCGTCGAGCACCGTGACGGGAGAGGCGTGATCGCCCAGATCGCGGAGATCGACGGCCTTGAGCGAAAAAGCGCCGCCGGCGCTGCGCGTCCTTGCGGAGATGATCGGAGAGAAACGAATGCTCATGTGAGTGACTTCCGAAGGTCGTGATCTCGCCTGGCGCGACCACCGCGCCAGGCCGTGTCTCAGGCGGCGAGCTTCGTGGCTTCAGCCCTGGCGGCCTCGATGGCCCTGGTACGAGCTTCCGGCCCCATGGCCACGCCCTCCGCGCGGACGAAGGTGATGTCCGTGACGCCAAGGAAGCCGAACAGGGTGCGCAGATAGGTTTCCTGGAAGTCGAAGGCCGCGGTCGGCGTGCCGGCGCTGAACACGCCGCCGCGCGAGGAGACGACGATCAGTTTCTTGCCGCCGGCCAAGCCCTGCGGACCGTTCTCGGTGTAGCGGAAGGTCTTGCCGGCGATCGCGACACGGTCGATCCAGGCCTTGAGCTGCGAGGGGATGCCGAAATTGTACATCGGCGCGCCGACCACCACGATGTCGGCGGCGAGGAAGTCATCTAGCGCCACCTTGCCATCGGTGACGTCCCCCAGCAGGGCCGGATCGACGGGAGCGCCCTGCAGCGCCCCGAGATGAACCGCGGTCAAGTGGCCGAGCGGTTCGTAAGCAAGATCGCGATAGGTCACCTCCACGCCGGGCTGGCTGGCGCGCAGCGTGGCGACGACCTCGGCGGAGAGCGAGCGGCTCACGGAGCCCTCGCCGAGAATGCTGGAATCGATGTGCAGAAGCTTCATGGTTCTTCTCCTGGGAATAGCGAAACGGGTCGGTCCCGCCGTTTCCCGAAAGATGTCCGCTTGCCCCAGATCGCAAAAGACAATATCTTTCGATACGATCTATCGTGGGGACCGATACATGCTCGACGCGATGTCGCTGGACCAGCTCCGAACCTTCATCGCCGCAGCCGACGCCGGCAGCTTTTCCGCCGCGGGACGGCAGCTCAATCGCGCCCAATCGGTCGTCAGCCAGACTATGGCGAATCTCGAAGCCCAGATCGGAGTGCGCCTGTTCGATCGGTCCGCCCGATACCCGGTGCTGACTGCTGAAGGCAAAGCGCTGCTGGCCGACGCCCGGGCAATCGCGGGGGACATCGACCTGTTCAAGGCGCGCGCACGCGGTCTCGCCGGGGGGCTCGAGCCGGAATTGACCGTGTTCGTGAACTCGCTGTTTCCGACAGGCGTCCTGACCGGCGCCGTCGCCGCCTTCAGCGAGGAATTCCCGAATACGCCGCTGCGGATCGCTGTGGAAAGCATGGGTGCCGTGATCGAGCCTGTGCTGCAGCGTCAGTGCTCGTTCGGCATCCGCGGTCCGTTGTTCCTGGAAAATGCGGAGCTCACCGCAGAATATCTGCTGGGTGCGCGCTACCTCATGGTGGCCGCTCCGCAGCATCCGTTGGCCAGGCACCGAGGCCCGATCCCCGCCAGCGTACTCGCGCAGCACATCCAGCTCGTGTTGACCGATCGCTCGAGTTTGACCCAGGGCAGGGACCTGCGCGTGATGTCGCCCAAGACGTGGAGGCTTTCCGATCTCGGAGCAAAACACGCGTTCCTGAGAGCGGCCCTCGGCTGGGGCGGCATGCCGCATCACGTGGTCGCGGCCGATCTCGCAGATGGCACCTTGGTCCCGCTGACCCTTGCAGAGTCGGACGGGCCAGCATCGATTTCCATGTCAGCCATCTACCGGACGGATTCGCCACCGGGTCCGGCCGGCCGCTGGCTCATCGACCACCTGAAGCAGGCTCACGACGCACCGCCTCTCGAGCGCGTCTCCTCCGGAAAAACGCGGAAGGCACCGGCGTCCTCCAAGAAGGTAGCCGCAGGACGCGGCAAATCGGCAAGACAGCGTTCCAGGTGAACTCGTCAGTGAAACGATGGCCCCCCGGTCTGAACAGAAGGCTCGCGATCGCGGAAAGCACAGTCACGTCCCCAGCGCCGCCGAAGTGCGCCACGTTCGACAGCAGAACGCGCATTTCGTCGACCCACTAGGACAGCCGTTTTATCTCTTCGATGGCCGATCAGCGATCAAGCGGGCTGCCGATCCCGCCCTCAGGCTTCCATCCTGGCGAAACGGTAGCTTCCCAGTCCGAGCAGAGAGATCGCGATTGCGGCAAGCACCATCAAGTCCGCCGCGCCGCCGAAGTACGAGACGTTCGACAGCAGGAGGCGCAGTCCATCGACCCCGTAGGACAGCGGGTCGAAAATGGCGAGCGCTCGCAATGAATAGGGGCCGTCGGCGAGCGGAAACAACGCCCCCGAGAGAAAGAACATCGGCGTCACCAGGAAGTTCACCACGAACTGGAAGCCCTGCATGTCCGCAAGATGCGAGGCAACGATGATGCCGAGCGCGGAAAAGACCGTCGCGACCAGGAACATGACGGCCATCGCCAGAAGGACCAGGGCCCAGCTGTAGGGGTGGAAACCGAAAGCCAGCGTCAATGCCAGCACGATGCAGCCCTGCAAGGTGGCGACGGTGGCGCCGCCGAGCGTCCGGCCCAGCATGATCGCGCTGCGCGGAACCGGCGCGACCAGGGTTTCTCTTAGGAATCCGAACTGGCGATCCCAAATGATCTGCATGCCGTTGAAGATCGCGGTGAAGACGATGGTCATGCCGATGATGCCCGGGACGAGAAACTGGACGTAGCTTCCTCGCCCGGCAGCCTGAAAGACGCCATTGAGCCCGTATCCGAGCGCCAGCAGGTAGAACAGCGGCTGACCGAGAGCGCCGATGATCCGCGACCGGGATCGCAGGAACTTTTTCACCTCGCGGAGCCACATGACATACACGGTTCTGAGCATCCGATCACCTTGTTGTCCGCGCGCGGCTCATCAGGCGCATGCGTTCGTTTCCAGAGGTGCTCTCGTCCCTGATGTCCCGGCCCGTCAGTTCGAGGAACGCATCCTCCAGCGTATGCTTCCACGTCTGCCGCTTCAGTTCTTCGGCCGTGCCCGACGCGACGATCAAGCCGTGATCGATGATGGCGATAGTGTCCGCGTTGCGGTCGGCCTCGTCCATGTAGTGGGTCGTGAAAAACACCGTGATGCCTTCGTCGTTCTTCAGTTTCGCCAGATAGTCCCACATGTGATTGCGGGTCTGCGGATCGAGTCCCAGGGTCGGTTCATCCAGGAATATGAGCTTCGGACGATGCAGAAGTCCGCGTGCGATCTCGAGGCGCCGTTTCATCCCGCCGGAGAATTCCCGCACGTAGCCGTCTCGGCGATCCGCGAGATCGACGAATTCGAGCAGGTTGTCCGTGCGCTCGCACCGCTCGCGCCGCGGTACCCCGTAGAGTACGCCGTGCATCTCCATGTTTTCCCGGGCCGTGAGATCGTCATCGAGCGAAGGATCCTGGAAAACGATGCCCAGCGAACGGCGGACGGCGTGGGGATCCTTCTGCGGGTCATTGCCGTCGACGCGTACCGTTCCCGACGTCGGTGCCAGCAGCGTCGTCAACATCTTGATGGTCGTCGACTTTCCGGCGCCGTTGGGACCGAGAAATCCGAAGGTCTTTCCTTTCTCGATGGAGAACGAGATGCCTTTGACGGCTTCGAAGGTGCCGAAGCTCTTCTTGAGGTCCCGGACCTCGATGATGGCGGACATCGCGGGCACTAGCAGCCGCGGCAGATGCTGTTGAGTTTCTTGAGCACGCGCTCTTCCTCCTCCAAGGCTGCCTTCACGTGGGGGTTTTCGCTGTGCTTCCGGTCCTGGGAGAAGGCCGAGGCGCCGTTCGCACCGCGCCAGCCGCCGTATGTTCCACTACCGGCCTGCGGGAAGCCGCCCTGGCCGAAACCGCCGTGCCAACCGCCGCCGCCGAGGCCGCCCCAGCCACGTCCGCCGCCGCGCGCGTCGGCCGGCGCGGACGCGATCACCGAAGCGATGGCTGCAGCAGCGGTCATGGCGCGCAACGCCGTCGGCGCTCCGTTGGTCGGGAGCATGCGGTAACGCCTCATCGGCCGTCCCCGGTAACGAGAGCCTCGGCTTGCCATTTCACGCGGGCGGTTTCTCCGCGCAGCACCTGCCAGCCGAACAAGATCATGCTGACCAGCAACTGAAGCGATCCGACCCCGATCATCGGGCCGCCGAACATGTGGCCCCTGAGGACCAGACCCATGCCGAGGGGATGGACGATTGAGCCCGCGATCCAGAGTGCGACCTGCGCGAGCGCGATCCGACTGCGGTCGAAGGCCGGATGGAGCCGGTAGTAGAGACCCATCAGGAAGAGCGACACCCATCCGAGCAGGTTGAGGTGCGCGTGGGCGGGCATCGCGGAATGATCCTGGGAGATACCCATGGCCATTCCCCAGGCCATTCCGGCGATCGCGAAGAGCACGGCGGCCGGAAGGCCGATCGATGATGCATTCATGGCATACCTCGCTACTGATCAGGCCGCCGGGCGCTTTCCGGGAGCGAACTCGCCGGTGAGGGCGCGCTGGTGCAGTTCCCAGGCGGATGCGCCGGCCATCCTTGCGGCCAGCAGCTTCTCCGGATCGAACGGCGCAAAGGTCGATTCCGTGCTTTTGATGTGCTCGGTCGCCGTCCATTCGTCGGCGAAGTTGCTTGCGTTCAGTTCGACGCGGTTCTGGTCCGGATCCAGGTAGTAAAGGACCATATGCACGCCCTGGTCGGCCGCCATCATCGGCATGATGCCCAGCTCCTTCAGACGCGCGTAGGTGCCGAGCAGGTCGTCGAGCGACTGGTAGGCGAAGGCGATGTGCTGCAGGCTTTCCTCGCGCGGCCCGTCGCTGGTGTCCGCTCGCGACCTCTCGAAGAACGCGACGCGGTGATTCACCTCGTCGTTGCTTACGAAGGCGGCCGAGGACCAGGGCGTACGCCGCGCGCCTCCCAGTGAAGGCGTGCGATGGTTGAGCGTCATGCCGAGCACCTGCCGATACCAGTCGAGCATCGCGTCCATGTTGGAGGTGTTGAGGCCGAAGTGCTGCAGCTTTGGGTGAATGATCGTTTCGGTATTCATCTCCGTTCTCCCAAATATGTTAGGCGCCTTACAAATACATTAGGTGCCTAACAAATGCAACCGCTTCACGGCAGTGTGATCTTCAAGAGATGTGCTGCGCAGCCCAGAGATGATGGGCGCAAGAACCAGAGGCGCGATGGGTCCATCGCGCCTCTCTTCCCGGTCTCGGATGCCCGATCGACCCTGGGGGGCCAGCGACGGGCTACAGCGTCCGCAGGGCCGCCAGGATCGGCATGCGGGCCGCCCGCAGCGCGGGAAAGAGACCGCCGATCAGGCCGATCGCCAATGCCCAGGCGATGCCTTGCAGCATGAGGGCCGGCGTCACCGTCAGTTGGAAGACCATTTGTGTGAAGTTGCCGCCCAGCGCGTTGACGCCGTGGCCGTTGAAGAACAGCCAGGCCAACGCGGCGCCGATGACGCCGCCCAGCAGCGATAGCGCCAGCGCTTCCGTCAATACCGACACAACGATGGGCAGTCCGACGAAGCCAATGGCGCGCAAGGTGGCGAGCTCGACGATACGGGCGCTCACGGCGGAGTACATGGTATTCAGTGCGCCGAACACGGCGCCGACGGCCATGATGCTGCCGACGACGTTTGCGATCAGGCCCATGACCTTGGTCAAATTTTGCGAGAGCCTGGCGAGATAGTCGGTCTCGCGGTGCGCCTCCACCGACAATTGGGGATTGCTGGTGAGTGCGTCCTTGAGGAGGGAGAACGCCGCAGGAGACTCCAGCTGCACGGTCACGCTCTGAAAAAGCGTCCGCCGGTAGGCCGCCAACACCGTCTCGGCATCGGCGAGGATCTCCGATTCGTGCGCGTCGCCGTCGCTGGAAAATACGCCTACTACCGTCCAATCCGAGTCGCGGAGAGCGACGTGGCTGCCGATATCGAGCCCGGCGAACTGCCGTTGTGCGCCGCGCCCGACCACCAGTTCGTGCAGGCCCGGCCGGAAACTGCGTCCTTCGACAAGCCGGATCTCGGGCCGCAGCGCCAGACCCTGAGGCCCGATCCCGCGGAGCGTGACGTTGGCCTCGGTGTTGCCGCTGCGCATCGGGCGGGAGAGGATCATGACCGTCTTGGCCGACCCGATCGGCTGTCCGGCGGCGTCGCGCCGGATACCGGGAGCGTCGAGAATCGTGACCACGGCGTCGTGCGCCAGTGTGCTCGACAATTCGTTGTCCGAGCCGCCGCGGAGGATGATGGCGCGATCCGGCCGGCCTGCATGCGCCATTGACGTGGCAAGCCCCGTGACCATCGCCAGCACGGAAACGATCACACCGACCACGCCGGCGACACCGAGAACGATCACCAGAGAGCTCCAGGTGCGGCTGGGCAGGGTTTTCAGATTGAGGAGGGTGACGGCAATCGCTTGTTCGAACATGGTTCAGTGTCCCCGCAAGGCATCAATGAGGTTGAGTCGGGCCACCCGCAAGCCGGGCAGCAGCGCGGTGACCAACGCGAGGAGCACCGCGTAGAGGAAGCCCAACACAAGGACGACGGGCGGCAACCGCGGCACGCCGACCACGTCCTGCAGAAACGGAAAGGCAGCGACCGATCCGGCAAGGCCGAGTGCCGCCGCCGTCAAGGCCAGCAGAAGCCCTTCCGCCACGACGAGCGAAAGCACGCCGACGTCCGAATAGCCGATGGTCTTCAGGACAGCGAACTCCGGAATCCTTTCCCGGACCGACTGCATCATCGTGTTGCCGGTCAGGAACAGCAGCGCGAAGAAGACCGCGCCGATGATCGAACTGACGATGAAGTTGATGTCGCCGATCTGCTTGAGGAAGGACTGTTGGAACTCCTTCTCAGTGACCGTCTTGGTCTCGTGATCGGAATTGGCGAACAGCTTGTCGACGGATGCGGACACCGCGGTCGCATGGGTCGGATCGTCGATGCGCACGCTGTACCAGCCGATCATGCCCTTATCCAGGGCCCGCGCCTCGTCGAAATAGTCGTTGTTGAAGAACAGGCGCTCTTCCTGCGCGGCGTCGTCGGGAACCTCGAAAATGCCAACCACCTGGAAGCTCCAGTCGGACGTCTTGTCCGATTTCGTCCAGATCGTCGATTTGATCGGGATGTTGTCGCCGATTTTCCAGCCGTATTTCTGCGCGAGGCTCCGCCCGATGACGGCGCCCGTGCGCGTCTTGACGAGTGCCTGCAACTGATCCTTCGGAATCCTGATTTCCGGAAACAGGTCGAAATACGTCGAAGCCTCGACCGGAAACGAGAAGATGTTGTTCTTCGTATCCTGGTAGTAGCCGCCGAACCAACTGGCGAAGGTCACGCCGGTCACGCCTGGGACGCCCGCGATCCGACCGCGGTAGGCCATCGGCAACTGATCGGTCATGCTGACCTTGCCCTGGACGACGAGGCGGTTGAGATGGGCGCCTTCGACACCGCGGCTGAAGGCGGAATTGACGCCCTGCAGCAGGCCGAACAGCAGGAAGGCGACCAGGATCGACAGCAGCGTGAAGATCGTCCGCAGCTTCTTGCGGATCAGGCCGGCCCAGATCAGCGGAAAGTATTTCATGCCGCAACCCTCGTATCGACCAGTTGTCCCTTGTCGACGTGAAGCTGCCGGGTGGCGGACTCCGCAGCTTTCGGGTCGTGAGTGACCATGACGATGGTCTTGCCGCGGCGTTCGCTCAGAGCCCGCAGAAGACCCAGCACTTCGTTGGCCGTCTCGCGATCGAGGTCGCCCGTCGGCTCGTCGCATACCAGGATCGGCGGATCCGACACGAGCGCGCGGGCGATGGCGACGCGCTGCTGCTGACCGCCGGAGAGCTCTGACGGTTTGTGGCTTGCGCGATCCGCCAGCCCGACGATCTCCAGGACCGCTGCGACCCTGGCCCGCCGCTGGGCGCGCGAAAGCGGCAGCAGCAGAAGCGGCAGCTCGATGTTCGCGGCGGCGCTCAGCGCCGGCATCAGGTTGTAGAACTGGAACACGAAGCCGACATGGCGGGCCCGCCAATGGGTCAGTTCGCGCCCCGACAACTGGTCGATCCTTTGGCCGGCCACCATCAACGTTCCGGAATCGGGGCGATCGAGCCCGCCGATCAGATTGAGCAACGTGGATTTGCCCGAACCTGACGGTCCCATGATGGCGACGAATTCGCCTTCGGCAATTTCCATGTTGAGGCCGTGCAGAACCTCGACGCTCTCCTTGCCGCGCCGATAGCGCTTCACCACGTTGCTCAGCGAGACTGCTTCCGTCATGTCTTTCTCTCCACCTTATTGCTCGATCCGTACCTTTGATCCGTCCGTCAGCTTGTCGAGGCCACTCACCGCGATCGTCTCACCGCCCGAAAGCCCGGACAGGACGATCTGTCCCTCCGCCGCCCGTGATCCCAGCTTGACGGCGCGTCGCTCGACACTGCCGTCTCGCACCACGAACAGCACATTCTGATCGCCGCTGACGACGACCGCCTCGGACGGGACCGTCACTCCGCCGGGAGCCCCCGCTGGCTGGCCCGGCCCGGCGTCCGAGAGGAATGCCACGCGCACTCCCATCTCGGGCAGGATGCGCGGGTCCTTCGCGTCGAAACCGACGCGGACTCTCACGGTCGCCTTGGTGCGATCGGCCGTCGGTATGACCGCGATCACATGCCCGGGAATCTGCCAGTCCGCATACGCGTTGAGCGTCACCGAACAATGTTGCGCGGGCCGGACCCGATTGATGTAGTTCTCGCTGACGTCGACCTCGACTTCCAGAGAGTCCATGTCGACGATGGTGGCGATACCTGTGCGAGTAAAGCCGGCGCCGGCGGAAAGCGGCGAGATGATCTCTCCGGCCTGCGCCGCCTTTACGGTCACCACGCCGGCGAAAGGAGCGCTGACGACCGTGTCGTCGAGGTTCTGCTTCGCGACCGCGAGCGCCGCGCGTGCCACGACCGCGGCGGTCCGGGTCTGGTCGAAGCTCGACTTGGCGTTATCATTGGCGTCGCGGCTGATCAGCGCTTTGTCAACCTGGGCCTGGCTGCGCTCGAACACCGGTCGCGCGTCGGCCGCCATCGTCTCCGCCTGATCGAGCGATGCCTTGGCCTGGTTGTAGGCAACCAGCGCGTTGGAATCGTCGAGATGGGCGATGATCTGTCCCGCCTCGACGCGCATGCCTTCCTCCACCAGGACGTCACGGAGCTTTCCTGCGATCTTCGGGCCCACGGTCGCCTGGCGCCGCGCCACCACGTAGCCCGTCGCATCAAGAAGCGCGGCGCCGGCGGTCGGCGCATCCGTCTTCGGCAAGGCATGCGCCACCGCGACGCGGACGGTCTGCGCGCGTTCCCCAAGAAGTGACCAGGCGGCCACGGCGACCGCCGCGAGCACGGCGAAGCCTCCCGTATAGGCCAACCAGCGCAGCGGGCGCGGCGGCGCCGGCGCCGTCCGGTCGACGCGAAGCGTGTCCAACAGTTCAAACTTGTCGGCGTTCATCGATCGGACTCCTTGGGGCTCGCCAGCCTGATTTCCTGCAGCGGAAGCAGGACGAAACTGTCGAGCCTGTCGTCTCCGGAGGGAGCGACGTCGGTGCGGCTCCACCAGCCGCCGCCGAGAGCCTGGAACAGCGCGGCCGTATCGCTCAGCCGCGCCGCCTGGGCCTGGATCACGGCAAGCCGTGCCTGCGCGTAGCTCCGCTGCGAGTCGAGCAGCGTCACGTAGGCGATGGCACCGAGTTTGTACTGACTGCTCGCCGCCTCCAGCGTCGCGGCGGCCGCCTTCAGTGCGGCCGCTTGCGCCTTCAGCGCGGAGGCGTCCAACTGCACCGCCCGCAGCGAGTCCGCCACGTTCTGGAAGGCGGTCAGGACCGTGTTGCGGTACTGCCCGGCGGCGGAATCGTAGGCCGCCTCGGCGGCGCGTTGCTGATGCAGGAGGGTGAAGCCGCGGAAGATGGGTTGGGTACCGCTTGCTGCCGCACTCCAGATCATCGTGCTCGGCGTGAACAGGCTCGCCGTGCTCAGCGCGGAGCTGCCGTACTCGCCGGTCAGGGTGAACTGAGGCAGCCGGTTGGCGACGGCAACGCCGACCTGCGCGCTGGCCTGGTGAAGCTGCGCCTCGGCCGCGCGCACGTCCGGCCGCTGCTCGATCAGATGCGACGGCAGGCTGACTGGCAGGTCCTTCGGCAGCCGGAGCGTCGCGAGCGTGATGCTATCGGGCCGGTCCTGGTTCGGAAAACGGCCGGTCAGGGCCAGCAGAACGTGCCGCTGCTGCTCGAGCTGCTTCTGCAGCGAGGGAAGCGTCGCTTCCGTGTTGGCCAATTCCGATTGCTGCGTCAGCACGTCCGTGATCGACACGCCACCCATATCGAACCGCTGGCGCACCACCTTTAGCTGGTCGGTCTCGGCCTTGACGATGTCGCGCGTCGCTTCGATCTGCGCCCGTAGCGAAGCCTGCTGCACGGCTGCCGTGACCACGTTTGCGGTCAGCGTCAGAAGGGTCGCCTCGAGCTCGAAGCGCTGGTATTCGGCCGTCGCCGCGTTCGCCTCGATCTGGCGGCGCTGGCCGCCGAATACGTCCGGCGTGTAGGATACGTTCACCGTCGCCTGGAAGAGGTTGAAAATGCTCGCGGGACCGCTCGTTCCGAACGTCGCGGGCGAGGATTGCTCCCGCGTCGAGGAGGAATTGGCGTCGACCGATGGCAACAGGTGACCTTGCTGGGCGTACAAATTCTCCCTGGCCTGCCGAAGCGCAGCCTGGGCCGCTTCGAGACCCGGATTGGCCTGCAGCGCCCGGGCGATGAGGCCGTCGAGCTCCTTGGAGTGGAATACCTTCCACCACTCGGCGGGGATATCGCGCCCCGTCTCGAAGCGCTGCGCTGTGCCTGCACGAAGATCGGCCGAGGCGGTCCTGGAAGCCAGCTTCTCCGGCGTATAGTCGGCGCCTTCCGGCGCATCGGGACGACGGAAGTCCGGTCCCACCGCGCAGGCGCTCAGCCCCGCCGAACAGAATACAACCATGACTGCGAAAATGAATCTCATCGCGCTCGTTCCGGCCGCCGCGGTATGGACATCGGTTAGGCGGCAAACTAAATAGGTTAGGTGGCTAACAATGTCAACGGTGGTCCGGGGAGCGGGCGCCGCAAGGTGAAGAACGATTTGACAATCAGATGGTTAGGCACCAAACTTGTTGGGAATCGAGGACAGAAAATGGACGTCAAGCATCCGGTCAAGCGCGGCTCGGGACCTCCGCCGGCGGTCATGGAGCAGATCCGCGGCCGTCTTTCCGAGCGCGAGGTCCAGGGCATGGAAACGCTGTTCGCCCTGCGTACGACGGCGCAGCAAGTCGAGAACACCGTTGGCGAATGGTTGGCGGGCACCGTTGGATCAACCGCGCGCTACCACATTCTCATGGCGCTTTGGGCGAGCAGGGGTGAGGGCATTCCGCACAAGGAGATCGTGGAGGCGATGGGGGTGACGCGTGCGACGGTTTCGGGCCTCATGTCCGCGCTCGAGCGCGAAGGCTTCGTGAAGTCCACCATGGACAAGGAGGACCGCCGCAAGCAGATCGCCCGACTGACGCCGAAGGGCGAGGCGGCGATCAAGAAGGCTTTCGAGTTGAACATGGGCCGCTTTCGCGGGGTGTTCGCGTCTCTCACGCCTGCCGAACTGGCGAACCTGAGAGCTTTGCTCCAGCGTGTGCGCGAGACCTTTGCCGAGCCGCGCTGAAGCGAAAGCCAGCAGGATCGCGGTGCGGTTCGAGTAACGCGACTAAGCTGCGCCGCAGCGACACGCTCGCAACGCCCACCGCAGGTCGCCACCGGGAAAAATCGCCTGCAGTGATCAAGGGAAGCCACCGCGGCGGGGCTTGGAACGCAGCCGCCCGATCTCATGCCGCTGGCGCTGACGGTGAATGCCTGAAGCGACCGCACCGCAATTCCGGGACCAAAGCCGCGCGGCGGAACGGACCAGTTGCCGTCCCCGTTGCCCCCGGCACACGAGACGTGGGCAACGGGTAAGGTGTCACTGTAACTCCCGGTCCTGACGGCAACGGGCGGTCACGACGTCCGGGCCGGATGGCCGAAAGCCGCAGAGGCCTCTTGATTCCGAAAACCAATGCTGCGCAATTTCGCAGTTGGATGAAGAACGCCGCCCCGAAGGACACCGCCCGTGCTGGACTCGCAAGCCCCCGCATCCGACACCCCCGAGCTGCTGTGGACACCATCGCAGCAGCAGATCGAGGCATCGCGGCTATGGGACTACATGAGCTGGCTGAAGGCCAGGCACGGTCTTGCCTTCGCGAACTACGAAGACCTGTGGGCCTGGTCGGTCGAGGATCTCGACCGGTTCTGGCGCTCGATCTGGCGCTATTTCGATATCCAGGCTGACGGCTCCCCCGAGCCGGTTCTGGCGTCGCCGGCGATGCCGGGCGCGGAGTGGCTTCCCAACGTCCGCCTGAACTATGCCGAGCACGTGTTTCGCCGGGCCAATGACGCCGCGCCCGCCATCATCGCCCGCAGCGAAACCGGCGGCGTGCGCGAGGTCAGCTGGGCCGAGCTGAAACGCGACACCGCGGCGCTGGCGGCCCATCTGCGCGCCCTTGGCGTCGCGCCGGGCGACCGCGTCGCCTCCTACATGCCGAACCGCCCCGAGACCGTGATCGCGTTTCTCGCCTGCGCCAGCATCGGCGCGATCTGGTCGAGCTGCTCGCCCGAGATGGGCCTCACCATGGTGCTGGACCGGTTTCGCCAGATCGAGCCCAAGGTGCTGTTTGCGGTCGACAGCTACAGCTACAACGGCAAGCTGCATGACCGCGAGGGCACCGTCCAGGAGCTGATCGCGGGGCTGCCGAGCCTTGCCCATGTGGTTCACGTCGCCGGGCCGCGCGAGAACGCGCACGGCGTCAAGTGGTCCAATGCCGTCGCATGGCGCGACGCCGTCAGCGGCGCGGCCGAGCTGCGCTTTGAGCGGCTGCCGTTTTCGCATCCGCTGTGGATCGTCTATTCGTCCGGAACGACCGGGCTGCCGAAAGCCATGGTGCACAGCCACGGCGGCATTCTCATCACCCAGCTCAAGACCTTGTCGCTGCAGCATGACCTGCGGCCGCGCGATCGGCTGTTGTTTCTCGGCTCGACCGGCTGGATCGTCTGGAACATGCTGGTGGGCGGCCTGCTCACCGGCGCCACCATCGTGCTCTATGACGGCAATCCCGCCTGGCCGGACCCCGAGGCGATCTGGCGCTTCGTCGACGACCACGGCATCACGCTGTTCGGCTGCGGCGCGGCGTTCCTCACCAACTGCATGAAGGATGGCCTGCGCCCGAACTCCTTCGTTGCGCTCACAGCGTTGCGCTCGATCAATTCGACCGGCTCGCCGTTGCCGGTCGAGGCCTATCGCTGGGTCTACGACGCCGTCAAAGCCGACCTGTGGCTCGCCTCGGTGAGCGGGGGCACCGACATCGCCTCGGGCTTCGTCGCCGGCAGCCCGATCCTTGCGGTCCATGCCGGGGAAATCCAGTGCCGCGAACTCGGCGTCGCCGCCTATGCCCTCAACGAGGCGGGCCAACCGGTCATCGACGAAGTGGGCGAGCTCGTCATCGTCAAGCCGATGCCGTCGATGCCGGTGTTCTTCTGGAACGATCCCGACAACCGGCGCTATCTCGACAGCTACTTCGAGCAGTTTCCCGGCAAATGGCGCCACGGCGACTGGATCCGCTTCACCAGGCAAGGCAGCTGCCAGATCTATGGTCGCTCGGACACCACCATCAATCGCTTCGGCATCCGCATCGGCACCGCCGAGATCTATCGCGTCGTCGAGGACATTCCTGAGATTCGCGACAGCCTGGTGGTGGACCTGGAATATCTCGGCCGCGAATCCTTCATGCCGCTGTTCGTCGTGCTGCAGCCGGGGCTGACCCTCGACAGCGACCTCAAGGGACGGATCGTCGCGCAGATCAAGACCCGCGGCTCGGCGCGTCACGTGCCGAGCGAGATTTTCCAGGTGGAGGAAATTCCCCGCACCCTGACCGGCAAGAAGATGGAGTTGCCGGTGCGCAAGCTTCTGCTCGGCAGCCCGGCGAGCAAGGTGGCGAGCCCCGACACCATGGCCAACCCCATGAGCTTTGCCTATTTCGTGGACTTCGCGGAGACGCTCAACGCGCCGAAGACGTGAGGTGACAGAATTACGGTGACACCTTGTCCCGGCGTAGCGGCACCTCATGCGCCCACCTTCCACCGCGAACGGACTTTCGCGCCCAATCGGCGAGGTCCGCCGCCGGTACGCCGGCTTCATGTCGCCGGCGAACGAGGCGCGAGCAATGGGTGAGGTGTCGCCGTAATTCGGCTGCCGGCAGCCGCTCAGCTGAACCGAGCGGCGACCACACGTGCCGGCTGGCTGCGTGACGCGGCGAAGAGCGCGATTGCGACCAGATCGAACGTGAGCGCGGCCGCGCCGAGGGCTGGATAGCTGACGTTCTGCAACAGAATTCCGCCGAGCAGCGGACCGATCATCGATCCGGACATGAGGATGGCGGGAGTTGCCGCGACAGCGCGTCCAGTCGGATCGAGCCGCGCCATGTGCCCGAAAACGAAGGTGTGGGTGAAAATCATGATGAAGGGGAAGGCGATCGCACCGGCGGCATAGGGCACGAGGCTACCGGACCCGGAGATCAGCAGGGCGGTGAGGCCCTGCAGCAGCGCGCCGCCGCAGGCGACGCCGATCGCAGGGAGCCGCTTCTCCAGCAACGCTGCGAAGATGGCGGGGGTGATCGCCACGAGACCGAGCGCTATCAGGACCGCCTGGATCTGGTCCTGTAGCAGGCCGCGGTCAGCTCCCATCCGCTCGATGAAGCTGAACGTCATGGCCTGCACCAGTGCCATCAGCATGGTTGCCGCGATGACGAGCCAGACTGGCCGCGCCAGACGCGCGGCACCGAGCCGCATGTCTTCACTGGCGGAATTGGCGGGAAACGCTGCAGCGGTGACGAAGGCGGCGACGGTCATGACGGCCGCGAAGATCCGGAAAATCGCCGGCGGACCGAAATCGGCGATCAGCCTCGGCGCGGCGCCAAAGAACAGCACGGCAAAGATCCCGAGCATGAGATTACCCATCGCGAAGATGCGATGGGGAGTCGACGTTCGCCCCCGGGTCCCGTGGGTGAACGAGAGCGCCAGGCCCGTACAGACGCCGGCGGCAAGATGACCGGCCATGAGCGGAAGGTAGGTTGCGGTCGTGCTCATGGCGGCGAAGATGACGGCGCTGAGGCCAAAGCCGAGTGCGGGCATCCAGCGGCCCGGCAACCGGTGAAACAGCTGCGAGAGCGCAATGCTCGCGATCACCGCCCCGGAGAGGAACAGGGTCGGCAGCGCACCAGCCTGCGCCGGGGCGAGCGAATATCCGGCGATCAGGACGCCGACCCATATCGGCAGCGCAGCCATGTCGATCATGCCTGCCATGTGTCCGACGACCATTGCGGCGCGTGATCCGAGAGCGTTGACGTGTGACATGTTTTCCTCCCCCTTTTGCTTTTGTGTTTGGCGTTACTGGGCCTTCGGTGGCCCGAGCGCGGCGGCGAACCACTCCGCAACCAGCGTATTTCGCGCTTCGGCGTGGTTGTAGATCGTGTGTTCACCGTCCGGCCACGTCTCGATGCGTGACAGCGGATGGCCATTGCCGACGAGGAAGCTCCGCTGTTCGCCGAGAGAGACCACCGGATCCGCGCCGCCTTCGAGCACCAGCGCGGCGCAGGCGAGTGGCGCGCGCTCGCCGTCGAAAACAAGCGACGGCAGCACGCCTGCGAGCTCGGCGGCTTCATCGACGCCGAACATCGCCGCGAGCTGCTCCTGCACGGTGCGGAATGGCGGGATTTCGGGGCGTGCGGGCGAGCCGTTGATGCAGCACGCGGCGATCCGTCGATCGCGTACGGCGGTGAGCGCGGCAAACAGCCCGCCGAAGCTGTTGCCCCAGATCCCGAC
>JBKQQE010000263.1:0-3415 GCA_052326245.1 Xanthobacteraceae bacterium
GGTCACGGAAGAAGAAACCGAGACGTACGAAATGTTCACGCACAACGAGGCGGCGCGCCACGAAGTCGCCCATCTGCGCAAGGTCGACGAGCTGACCCACGGCAAGCAGGCGCGTGCCGTCGCGTAACACGCGTAACAGACGAGATAATCAGCTTTCGAGCTTACCGCCCCTCGCGCGCCCAGGTGCCGGCAAGACTGCCGAGCAGCAGCAGGAGGCCTAACAGGCCGGCAAAAACCGGCAGCACGCCGATGCCGCGCACGACGCTGGCGTCGCGCATCTTCAGGCCGATCCAGTCGTCGCCATGGTAAGTGTCGCCGGAACGCACCGCGAGGATGCGCGGCATGCTCACACCGCTGCCGTTATCAAGCCGCCGTGAATCGCCGCCAGTTGCCGCGGCGATGGGTTGGAGCACGTTGGTGGTGGAGGTCACCTCCGCGAACTCGCGCGGATTGGCCGGACCGATGCTGACCAGAGCATTGAGCTTGCCGTCGGTCGCGCGCCACAGGCCAAGCTCGTTCGCTGGAACGCTGCCTTGCCACACGCCGGGCTCCACCGGCGCAAGCTTGAGAGTGCGCGTCGCGCCGGAAGGCGAGGTTAGCGTCACGTCGGCGACCTCCTCAGCCATGGTTTGCCGCCGCAGCAGGAGTTCATGCCCGCTTGCGGTGAGCCGCAGCGCTTCCTCCTCGAGATCCGGTTCTTTCATCAGCCAATGGGACAGCCGGCGCAGCAGATCGAGATGCGGGCCGCCGCCCTCGAAGCCACGCGCCCACAGCCAGAGCTGGTCGGACAACAGCAGCGCCACGCGTCCTTCGCCCTCGCGCGAGAGAATGAGCAGCGTCTTCTTGTCGGGTCCCTGCATCACCGCCGTGCCGGTGCCGTTCCTGGTATCGACGAGGCGGAACCATCGGCTCCAATGCGGCGGATCGCTGTCGGAGCCTTCGAGGTCGCGCGTCACCGGATGGCGCTTGCCGAGCTCGGTCAGGCGGGCGTGAAAGCCGCGCTCGGTGACGCTGCCGCTCGGCTCCGCCGGCAGGATGGCGTCGAGCGGCGTGCGCCAAATGCTTGTCGGGCTGGCATAATCGGGGCCGGCCGCCACCAGCACGGCGCCGCCGTCGCGCACGTAGCGGGTGATGTTGTCGAAATACATGATCGGCAGCACGCCCTGGTGCGCGTACCGATCGAAGATGATGAGCTGGAACTCGCCGATCTTCTGCTGGAACAGTTCGCGCGTGGGGAATGCGATCAGCGACAGTTCGTTGATCGGTGTGCCGTCCTGCTTCTCCGGCGGGCGCAGAATGGTGAAATGCACGAGATCGACCGAGGCGTCCGACTTGAGCAAGTTGCGCCAGGTCCGCTCGCCGGCGTTCGGCTCGCCGGAGACCAGCAGCACGCGCAGCTTGTCGCGCACCCCATCGATGGTCACCACGGCGCGGTTGTTGACGGTCGTGAGTTCGTCTGGCAGCGGCGCCGCCTCGATCTCGACGATGTTGGCGCCGGCGTGCGGGATCGGAATGTCGGCTTGTTGCGGCCGGCCGACAGTGACGGTGCGGGTCTCGATCACGTCGCCGTCGCGGCGCACCGTGACCTGGGCCGTGGTTTGGCCGGCGCCCTGATCCTCGACGCGATAGGTGACGGTTTGCGACTGGCCGACGATGCCGAAACGCGGCGCGGCGATGAGCGCGACGCGGCGGTCGCGCTCATCCTTGCTGCCGGTGATGAGCGCGTGAACGGGCGCGGCGAAGCCGAGCGCGCTGGCGTCGGCGGGTACGTCGTGGACCCGGCCGTCAGTGATCATGATCGCGCCGGCGATGCGATCAGAAGGCACGTCGGCGAGCGCCGAGCCGAGCGCGGTGAACAAGCGCGTGCCGTCGGTCTCGCCGTCCGACTGACCGGCTTCGATCACGCGCACGTCGAGTCCGGGAATCCGGCTCAAGCGCCCGACGATGGCAGCGCGCGCTTCTTCGGTCTGCCGCGCGCGCTCGCCGAAATTCTGGCTCGGGCTTTTGTCGACCACGACGACGGCGACCGAGCTAAGCGGGTCGCGGTCCTCGCGCGTCAGCGAAGGATTGGCGAGCGCCAGCACGATGAGCGCCAGCGCCAGCGCGCGGACGACGGCGCCGCGGCTGCGCGATACAAAGAGCAGCAACGACAGCATGCAGGCCGCGGCAATGGCGGCCCAGAGAACCTGGGCTGCGACCAGCGGGGCGAAGGCGACGCCGAGATTCACGTTCGCCTCCTACTGCCCCAGCCGTTCAAGCAGCGCCGGCACGTGCACCTGGTCCGCCTTGTAGTTGCCGGTGAGCGTGTACATGACGATGTTGGCGCCGGCGCGGAATGCGAGCTCGCGCTGGCGCGGCTCGCCCTCGACCATCGGCAGCATGGGCTGGCCGTCCGGCCGCATGGCCCAGGCGCCGGCGAGGTCGTTCGAAGTGATGATGATCGAGGACACGCCGTCGCCGCCGCGGGCCGGGCGCGACCCCTCTTCATCCTCGTTTACCGCCGGCAGGGCCTCGACCCAAAGCTGGCCGGAATTGAAGCGGCCGGGGAAGTCGCGCAAGAGATAGAACGTCTTGGTCAGCACGTGATCGCGCGGTACCGGCTCGAGCTCGGGGATATCGAGCGAGGACAGGATTTTGCGCAGCTCGAGCATGCCCGGGCCGCGCGTCTCGCCGCCCGAGCCGGGCGGCGCCGCGACGGCATCGCGGGTATCGAACAGGACGGTACCGCCCTGCTTCATGTAGGAATCGATGCGCTTGAGCGCCTCCTCGGAAGGACGCGCGGCGCCGGGCACGATCGGCCAATAGATCAGCGGATAAAAGACAAGCTCGTCGCGCGCGACATCGAGACCGATCGGCTCGCCCGCTTCGAGCGCCGTGCGTTGGGCGAGGAAGAGCGTGAGGCCGCCAAGGCCGGCCTTGCTCACCGCATCGACGTCCTGGTTGCCGGTGACGACGTAGGCGAGCTTGGTTTCGAGCGCCGAGCGCGGCGCATCCGTATTCGGCGAATCTTCGGCGCCAGCGCGCGGCATTGTGAGCGCGAGCGCCGCCAGGACCATCACTGCCGCGGTCGCGGCGCGCGACAACCGCGGTAGCAGCCGCGTTACGCCACCGCCGAGGTAAAGGACGATGAGCGTGTCCAGCAACAAAAGGCCGAGCGCCGCCAGCAGAATCGGCCCGCGCAAATCCTGCGGCTCGTTCTTGCGGTAGATTTCATTGCTGGCATGGGTGAGCGGGGAAAAATCGAGCGGTGCCAGGCGGTCGGCGGCGGACAGCGTGTTCACCGCCAGGTCCCTTCATCGGTGTATACCGGACGCGGCTTGAATGTAATCTCCGCCGGCACGGTTTTGACGGCCCGTTCGCTCAACCTCTGTTTGGGTTGGATGGCGGCGACCATTATGCTGTCTCCGAATCCCCC
>JBKQQE010000264.1:0-5292 GCA_052326245.1 Xanthobacteraceae bacterium
GGCATGACGATCATATTCAATGGTGGTCCAACGCGATCATATGAAATGCTATCACTGCAATCAACTCATGACTGCAATGCAATCACCGCCGCTTCGCCTCAGCTCAGCTTCCACAAAATCGCGAGGAATGTCAGGGCGATAACCCAGAGCGCCCGGGTCTGCCAGCGGTTCTGGCGGCCCTCGGCGCGGCCGATGGCGGCGATGGTTTCGGGCGCCAGCACCAGCCCGTTGCGGGTGGCGGCGTCGAGCTGCTCCAGCACATTGGCGGCGCGCGCGGCCAGCACCGGCGCGGTCGCCAGCACCTTGCCGAGCTGACCGGCGCCGGACAGCGCGCCCTCGATGCGGCCGACCGGACCGAGATTGCGCTCGATCCAGGCGCGCACCACCGGGTCGGCGGTCTTCCAGATGTCGAGCTTGGGGTCGAAGCTGCGCGCCACGCCCTCGACCACCACCATGGTCTTCTGCAGCAGGATCAGCTCCGGCCGCGTGCGCATGTCGAACAGCCCGGTGACCTCGAGCAGCAGCGTCAACAGCCGCGCCATCGAGATCTCGTCGGCGCGGCGGTTGTGGATCGGCTCGCCGATGGCGCGGATGGCCTGGGCGAAGTTCTCGATCGAGTGGTGCGCCGGCACGTAGCCGGCCTCGAAATGCACCTCGGCGACGCGGCGATAGTCGCGGGTGATGAAGCCGAGCAGGATCTCGGCGAGGAAGCGGCGCTCCTTCATGCCGAGCCGGCCCATGATGCCGAAATCCACCGCCACCAGCCGTCCCTGCGTATCGACGAACAGGTTGCCGGGATGCATGTCGGCGTGAAACAGCCCGTCGCGGAGCGCGTGGCGCAGGAAACTCTGGATCAGCTTGCGGCCGAGGTCGGGCAGGTCGATGCCGGCGGCCTCCAGCCCGGCGCGGTCGCTGAGCGCGATGCCCTCGACCCACTCCAGCGTCAGCACGTGGTGGCTGGTGCGGTCCCAGTCGACCGAGGGCACCGCGAAGTCGGGATCGTCGCGGGTGTTCTCCGCCATTTCCGACAGCGCCGCCGCCTCCAGCCGCAGGTCCATCTCCATGGCCACCGAGCGCGACAGCGTCTCGACGATCTCGATCGAGCGCAGCCGCCGCGCCTCCGCCGACCAGGATTCCGCGGTGCGCGCGGCGAACATCAGCGAGCCGAGATCGCGGCGGAAGCGGTCGGCGATATGGGGCCGCAGCACCTTGACCGCGACCGCCTGGCGGACGCCATCGCGGTCGACCTCGGCGCGGTGCACCTGGGCGATGGAGGCCGCCGCCACCGCGGGCCCGAAGCTCGCGAAGGCCTGCGTCAGCGGCTGCTCCAGCGACGCCGCGACCACGGTTTCGGCCTCCGCCTGCGAGAACGGCGGCAGCCGGTCCTGCAGCCTTTCGAGATCGCGCGCCATGGCGACGCCGACCACGTCGGGGCGGGTGGCGAGCACCTGGCCAAGCTTGACATAGGTCGGTCCGAGCCGCGTCAGCGCGCGCGCCAGCCGCGGCCCGCCCGAGACGTCGCGACGCTCGATCAGCCGCGCCAGCCGCAGCATCAGCTGCAGCGACGCCGGCAGCGGCGCCGGATCGACGATGGCAAAGGTGCCCTCGTGCGCAACGACGATGGCCGCGCGACCGAGGCGCAGCACATGGGAAATCGAGGAAATCACAAACGCCAGCCCGAATGCAGCGCGACGATGCCGCCGGACATGGTGCGGTGGGTGACGCGAGAAAAGCCCGCCGCGCCGATCATTTCG
Organism: Xanthobacteraceae bacterium; assembly: GCA_052326245.1. Lineage (GTDB taxonomy): Bacteria > Pseudomonadota > Alphaproteobacteria > Rhizobiales > Xanthobacteraceae > Bradyrhizobium_A. The sequence continues at coordinate 1,755 of JBKQQE010000264.1, forward strand.
GCGAAGGCCGCGGGGCGCGGAAACTTGCGGATCGATTCCACCAGGTAGCGGTAGGACTCGGCGTCGCCGGTCACCGCGCGGCCGAGCGCGGGAATGATGTTGAACGAATACAGATCGTAGATGCGATCCAGCCCCGGCAGGTCGACGGTGGAGAATTCGAGACAGAGAAAACGCGAGCCCGGCCTGAGCACGCGATACGCCTCCTGCAGCGCCACGTCGATGCGCGGCACGTTGCGGATGCCGAAGGCGATGGTGTAGGCGTCGAAGCTGCCGTCGGCGAATGCCAGCGCCTCGGCGTTGCCCTCGACGAAGGCGACGCGGTCGTCGAGCCCGAGCTTGACGGCGCGGCCGCGCCCGACCTCGAGCATGTCGGCATTGATGTCGCAGACGGTCGCGCGAAAGCCGCTGCCGGCGACCCGCGCGGCGCGGAACGAGATGTCGCCGGTGCCGCCGGCGACGTCGATAAGCGCGAACGGCGTGGGTCCGCGCGGCGGGTTGAGCGCCGTGATCATGGCGTCCTTCCACAGCCGATGCAGCCCGCCGGACATCAGGTCGTTCATCAGGTCATAGCGCGACGCCACGCTGCGGAACACGTCGTTCACCAGCGTCTGCTTGTCCCCGAGCGGAACGTCCCGGTATCCGAAATGGGTGGTTTGGCCTTCTCGATCCATACGCCTGTCTCCGCGGGCCGGGACCATAGCGCGCGACGTCCGCCCGCGCTACAAGGAGATCCGTCGAAAAGCGAATTCATCAGTTTTTACGGTAACTTCCGAAGTAACCTCCGGGGGCCCGCGAGAGCCCCCCGCCAACGAGACCGAACAGCGATGCCCGAATTGCCCGAAGTCGAGACCGTGCGCCGGGGCCTGCAGCCGGCGATGGAGGGGGCGCGGATCAACCGCGTCGAGACGCGGCGCGGCGACCTGCGATTTCCGTTCCAGAGGAATTTCGTCGCACGGCTGGAGGGCCAGACCGTGATCGGGCTGGGCCGGCGCGCCAAATACCTGATGGCGGAATTGTCCTCCGGCGACGTGCTGTTGATGCATCTGGGCATGTCCGGCTCGTTCCGGGTCGCCTGGCATTCAGCTGCGACCACGCCGGGCACCTTTCACCACCCGCGCAGCGACGAGCGCGCCCACGACCACGTGGTGTTTCACATGAGTTCGGGCGCCACCGTGTCGTTCAACGATCCGCGGCGGTTCGGCTACATGAAGGTGATTTCCCTCCAGGACATGGAGACCGAGCCATTCCTCAAGGGGCTCGGCCCGGAGCCGCTCAGCAACACCTTCGACGCCGCGCTGCTGGCGGCGGGCTGCATCGGCAGGAAGACGTCGCTGAAGGCGGCGCTGCTCGACCAGCGCGTGGTCGCCGGGCTCGGCAACATCTATGTCTGCGAGGCGCTGTACCGCGCCCATCTGTCGCCGAAGCGCAAGGCCTCGACGCTGGTGCTGCGCTCGGGCGCCCCCTCCGATCATGCGAAGCGGCTGGCGGAGGCGATCCGCACCGTGCTCGGCGAAGCCATCAATGCCGGCGGCTCGTCGCTGCGCGACCACCGCCAGACCTCCGGCGAACTGGGCTATTTCCAGCACAATTTCCGCGTCTACGACCGCGAGGGCGAGGCCTGCAAGACCCGCGGCTGCGGCGGCACCGTGAAGCGGTTTACCCAGAATGGAAGATCGACGTTCTGGTGTCCGGCGTGCCAGAAGTGATGCTTGAATGACTCGTCATGGCCGGGCTTGTCCCGGCCATCCACGTCTTTCTTGCTGCGAGGCCGTTAAGACGTGGATGCCCGGCACAAGGCCGGGCATGACGACGAAAACGGGCGATGACACCGAAATTGGCGTAGCACGATCGTTCGCGTTACTTCCTCACGCAGATCACCCGCACCACCGACGCCTTCGCCAGCGCGCCGTCCTTCGCGGCCGCCACCTTGGCGCCGGCGAGGAAGCCGCGCACCACTTCGGCGGAGACCAGCGAGGCCTGGGTCGGCGCGCCCGCCGGCCCCGCCACCACCGGCGCGCGCACCAGCGCGAGACCGGCGAGCCGGCCGTCGGCATCGGTCACCGCCGCGCCGGAGAAACCGAGGCCGGGCGCGGGATCGAGCTTGACGTCGCCGCCCAATGAGGCGAGATGCGACGCCATGGTGCTGACCGCCGCGCCGCCGGCCTGGTTCTGCGGATCGGCAATGCCGGTGACGGTGACGTCGTTGCGCGGCGGCGTCGCCGCGAAGCTTGCCGGCGTCAAATCGCCCGCGCCGTAGACGCGCAGCAGCGCGAGGTCGTGGGCCGCATCGTCGCGCACCCGTTCCGCCGGGCCGAGCCCCGCAACCACGACGAAGTCGCAGGCCTCCACCGCGGCGCGGTCGGTGAGGATGGCGCCGTCGGCGCCGACCACGATCCCGGTGGCATATTCGACCTTCCTGCGCGGCGGCGGCGCCGCGGTCTGCGCGCTGTCGCCGCCGAACGGCGCGAACGCGCTCGACATCACCACCACCACTGGCGCCATGGTGCCCTCGGTGGCCTGGTCGTACAGGATCGTCAGCCCGCGCACCTCGTTGCCCCTGATCTGGCCGCGGACGTAGAATTTCTTCAGGCCCTGCAGGCCGGACAGCACGAAGAAGTCGGGCTTGACGACGCTGTATTCGACCTTGCGGCCGGCGGGCTCCTTCTTCTCCCGGTCCGCCATGGCGGCGATGGTGAGATTGGTGTCCTTGTTGCGCCAGGTCTCGATCTGGATCTGGCCCTGCGCCGAACTCCAGCGGGTGCCGGTGGCGCCCGCGCTCTGCACCGGCGCCAGCTTGGTCGGCAGGCCGAGCTTGATGCCGTTGACCGGATCGAGCCCGATCTTCCAGCCCACATGATCCTGCGCGGTCTTGGCGTCGGCGGCGAGCGCGCCGCGTTCCTGCGGATTGAGCACGCCGGTGGGCTTGCCGCCGTGCTCCTTCTGCCAGGTCTTGATCGCCGCGATCATGCGGTCGCTGACTTCGCCGTTGATGATGCCGTTATAGGCGCCGACCCAGGCGAGATCCGACTGCAGCGCGATGCGCTCGGTGGCGGCGAGCGCGCCCGCGGTATCGGCGGGAGCCTGCACGGCCGGCGGCCGCGCGGCCGTGGCGCGCGCCGGCTTGGCCGCATTGGGCGCCTGCGCCAGCGCGGCGCCCGACGCAACCAGGAGCAATGCCACGGTGACGATCACTCTCATGGGACACGCCTTCTCGAATTGACACTGGTGCGGGCTGACGGAGTACCATATCTCGTTGGTCGGCAACAGCTTCGCGGAGGTTCACGAGCAGTGCTGAGTGCGGACGAGGTCGAGCGCTACGCGCGCCATATCGTGATGCGGGAGGTCGGCGGCCCGGGCCAGGCGGCGCTGCAGGCGGCGCGGGTGCTGGTGATCGGGGCCGGCGGGCTCGGCGCGCCGGTGCTGATGTATCTCGCCGCCGCCGGCGTCGGCACGCTGGGCGTGATCGACGATGACGTGGTTTCGCTGTCGAACCTGCAACGGCAGATCATCCATGCCACGCCCGATGTCGGCCGGCCCA
>JBKQQE010000265.1:0-10002 GCA_052326245.1 Xanthobacteraceae bacterium
GACGCTGCTGCTGCCAATGGCCGTCATGAGTCCACCTCGCGCCGGATCATAATAACTGCCGGTTCACGAAGCATTAACGATGTTGCAACGAGCGAAGGAAGGCGGCCGCCAACCGAGGCGGCCTCAATCGAACGCGACGCCGATCCGCTTTTCCTTGCGCCAGACGATGTGGCATGGCCGCTTGACGTGCGAGCTTTGAATAACCAGCGTGAAGCGGTCAGGAAAATACAGCGGGCTCACCACTTCGAGCGCTGCCCCGGTCTCTGAAAGGTTGCGAATGGTGCAGTCGATCGCGCCGCCGCCAAACGATATCGTTGCGGCCTTCAAGACCCGATGGCGTGGCGCGATACGGTGCTCGTCCATTGCACGCAAGGATACGCCGAAATTCTGAGCGTTCGATAAAGCAAGCGTTAGCGTTCGGTTAGCGGAACGCCGTTTCGCTTCTTAAAGCGAGTGAGGACGCCCGCTGATTCAACCTGAGGATACCGGGAGGCGAGCCGCGCCGGCACGCAACTCCCGGCGCCAGGTCCTGGAGGCGGCGTCACGTCTTTTTTGTTTCGCCCAGCAGCTTGCCGGTCGAGTCGTGGACCAGATGCAGGTTGGCGCACGCCGGACAGACCACCGACGTATAGGTGTCCTTCCCGTTATCCGGGACGTCTTCCGCCAGCCAATGCTGCACGTTCAGTCCGGTCCGGGGGCATTTGAATACGATCTGGCGGCCCATGCGCGGCACTATGATGACGCGCGCCGGCCGCCAATATTCGGATGTTTACGTAGGCCAGCGGGACATCACCGGATTGCTTCCCGGGCGTCCCAAAACCGTCCCCAAAGCCCGTTTTACGAACTTTTCAGAAAAAAATTTCATCGAATTTTAGACGTTCGGTTGCAAGCTGTTCGCATCAGGCCGGGAGAAGCTCGGCCGCGCGTACACAGGAAGTGAACAATGAAGCGCATCGTCCTGGCGTTTCTGGCCGACCAATCCGGCGCCACCGCCATCGAGTATGGCCTGATTGCAGCCGGCATCAGCCTTGCGATTATCGCTGCCGTGAACTCGCTCGGCACTGCGCTCAGCAGCTCCTTTGCGTCGATCAGCAGTTCTCTGAAATAAACAGCCTGGGTTGGCTGCGGTGGTCCGAATCTAACATTCGCATCCCGTCGCAGCTTGCTCTCCTGCGAATGTCAGAATCGACAGACCGTTCGCCAAGTATAGGTTTCCGGGAAGACGAACGGCGCCGGCTTCTGGCCGCGGCCGTTTGTCGTTTTCGAACAGCGCGCCCGGCCACGACCTCGGGGTAGGGGGCTGGCCTGGTTGGACAGAAACGATCTCCGGGCCGGCGTCGCACGATCCGGCGCTCGAGCCACGATGATCAACGGTCTCGCGGTATTGGGCTGGTGTTTTCCTCGATGGTATTCTTGTGGGTGCCTGATTTGTTCGGCCCCGTTACCGTCTTGGACGGCATGTTGCCGTCCCCCCAATTGATCGTGGAATGATGCGAAGCACGATTTGTTTGTACGCTGGTACGGCCCGTCGTCCCGACAACGGACGTTCCGCCCCGCCCGATCTGGCCTATGCCGATATTGTCGGCCAATGCGGGCCTGGCCAGAAATACGACGGCCACAACTGCGATCAGAAGTCGGCGAGACATGGGACGTCTCCCTGGGATCGGCATTCAAACATTCATGATAGCACAAGCCGTCATGCGACGACGGAGATGGCGGGGATGATGGACTAGACGCGCTGGGGCTTGACCCTTTGCTCGTGGCTCTGTTGAAAAAAATCCCGACTTCGGGTGAATGGCCAGCGTCACAGCGTTTACGCTGGTTCCGAACATTCGCGATGAACGTCTCGCAGATTTATGATGGCGATGACGAGCCGGTGGAAATGAAGATTGATCTGGAGAAGGCCGCCAACTGAGGCGGCCTTAGGTTTCTGGCTCTAGCTTCTTTTGGATGTAGGCATCGATAGAATCTGCGAAGTCCCGACTCTTCGGACTGTCCGTCTGGTACTGGTCAATGAGTATCTGCTGGATGTAGTGCAACCCGCTCTTCTTAGCCTGAGGGGGTATGGCGGCCCAGTATTCATCGATGGCTGCTTCTGCCAGCTGGATGCCGTTTGTATCGCCCTCTGCGATCAGGCGGCGCAAGGTGCCGAGACAGGTATCGATGTGACCCATTAGGCAAGTATGCGATTAGATTCGCAGATGTACAACGATAGGTGGATAATTCCCGAATCCCCGACCCCTCGGCATAGAGGCGCTAGCTTCCGGCCAAAGAACCGGGGATCGGTGCGGGTGTGGGACCTGCACGGGGCGATCATGCGACCGTCATCTCGCTGTCGCAATAGTTCCTATGTCCATTGGCGGAACGGGGGCGTTCCGTCCCGGGCGTTACGGTTGATCGGGCTCAAGACTGAATCTGAATCCAAATCAGGCCACTCCCAAATTCTAATTAGGCCACTAGGGGTTAAAACAGGCCACGACCCGGGGGCCAAAAAGAACATATTGCGAACAGAGAACAAATGTGGTACAAAGATTCTCAAGTTCAGCCGGGTGCCTCCCGCGCCGTTCTTGAGAAGTTCTGTCCCTGAAGTTCCAAAACGCCTTGCCCGCCTTTCATTGTCCCCCCGGCGAATCCCGGTCATAAGGAGCGCGATCGATGTCCCAGCCTGCTTTGCGTGTCGTTGAAGGATCCTCCATGGACAAATCCAAGGCCTTGAGTGCCGCCCTGTCCCAGATCGAACGCCAGTTCGGCAAGGGCTCGGTGATGAGGCTCGGCAAGAACGACCGCTCCATGGACATCGAGACGGTCTCCACCGGATCGCTCGGGCTGGACATCGCGCTCGGCGTCGGCGGCCTGCCGCGGGGCCGCGTCGTCGAGATCTACGGGCCGGAATCCTCCGGCAAGACCACGCTGGCGCTGCATTGCGTGGCGGAAGCCCAGAAGAAGGGCGGCATCTGCGCCTTCATCGACGCCGAACACGCGCTCGATCCGGTCTATGCCCGCAAGCTCGGGGTCAATGTCGACGAGCTCTTGATTTCGCAGCCCGACCACGGCGAGCAGGCGCTGGAAATCGCCGACACGCTGGTGCGCTCCGGTGCCATCGACGTGGTGATCGTCGACTCGGTCGCGGCGCTGGTGCCGCGCGCCGAACTCGAGGGCGAGATGGGCGACGCGCTGCCCGGCCTGCAGGCGCGGCTGATGAGCCAGGCACTGCGCAAGCTCACCGCCTCGATCAACAAGTCCAACACCATGGTGATCTTCATCAACCAGATCCGCATGAAGATCGGCGTGATGTACGGCTCGCCGGAAACCACCACCGGCGGCAACGCCCTGAAATTCTACGCCTCCGTCCGCCTCGACATCCGCCGCATCGGCGCCATCAAGGAGCGCGAGGAGGTGGTCGGCAACCAGACCCGCGTCAAGGTGGTGAAGAACAAGCTGGCGCCGCCGTTCAAGCAGGTCGAATTCGACATCATGTATGGCGAGGGCGTCTCCAAGATGGGCGAGATCCTCGACCTCGGCGTCAAGGCCGGCATCGTCGAGAAGTCCGGCGCCTGGTTCTCCTATGACAGCCAGCGCCTCGGCCAGGGCCGCGAGAACGCAAAAGCCTTCCTCAAGGCCAATCCGGACATGTCCGCCAAGATCGAAGCCTCGATCCGGCAGAATTCCGGCCTGATCGCCGAGCAGATCCTTGCCGGTACCCCCGAGCGCGACGCCGACGGCGACGAGCCGGAGGGTCTTGAAGATTAAGATCGGGATCTGAAACGCAGGCGCGTTGGGTCGGTCGCAAAGCTTGCTCTCGGACGCAATCCGAGAGGGGAATCCTGCTCGCGGTCGGAGTTGAAGACGGCTTGAGTTTCGTAAACCGCGGGCGCTGAGGACATTGAGTTGCCGATGTCGTCAGCGCCCGTGGGCGTTTTTCATTGCCGGTTGCGATGGTGGCGCGCAATCCTGGCCGCGCAATCGCCGGGGGTGCGGCGGACGTGCCCGCGCCGCCGACGCCACCCCCAGTCGATCCTCAGCTACTCCGCCGCCAGCGCGTAGTCGCCGACCGGCGGGCACGAGCACACCAGGTTGCGGTCGCCATAGACATTGTCGACCCGGCCGACCGGCGACCAGTATTTGTCCATGCGCGCGGTGCCGGCCGGGAAGCAGCCCTCGGCGCGGCTATAGGCGCGGGCCCAGCCATCGTCGGCGACGTCCTCGACGGTATGCGGGGCGTGGCGCAGCGGCGAAGCCTCGATGGCGAAACGGCCGGCCTCGACCTCGGCGATCTCGCGCCGGATCGCGATCATGGCGTCGCAGAAGCGGTCGAGTTCGGCCCTGGATTCCGATTCGGTCGGCTCGATCATCAGCGTGCCCGGCACCGGGAAGCTCATGGTCGGCGCGTGGAAGCCGTAGTCGATCAGCCGCTTGGCGATGTCGTCCACGGTGACGCCGCAGCTTGCCTTCAGCGGCCGCGGGTCGACGATGCATTCATGGGCGACGCGGTCGCGGACGTTGCGGTACAGCACCGGGAAATGCGGGTCGAGGCGCCGGGCCATATAGTTGGCGTTGAGCACCGCGACCTCGGTGGCGCGCGTGAGCCCGCTGCCGCCCATCATCAGCATGTAGAGATAGGGGATCACCAGGATCGACGCCGAGCCGTAGGGCGCGGCCGACACCGGCCCGACCGCGGAGGCGCCGCCGTCCAGCGCCGGATGTCCCGGCAGGAACGACGCAAGATGCGCCTTGACGCCGATCGGTCCCATGCCCGGGCCGCCGCCGCCGTGCGGAATGCAGAAGGTCTTGTGCAGGTTGAGATGGCTGACGTCGGCGCCGTAGTCGCCGGGGCGGGCCAGGCCGACCTGGGCGTTCAGATTGGCGCCGTCGAGATAGACCTGGCCGCCGTGACCGTGGACGATGTCGCAGATCTCGCCGATATGCTCCTCGAACACGCCGTGGGTCGAGGGATAGGTGATCATCATCGCGGCGAGGCGATTGCCGGTGGCATCCGCCTTGGCGCGCAGGTCGGCGACGTCGACGTCGCCGCGGGCGTCGCAGGCCACCACCACCACCTCCATGCCGGCCATGCTGGCGGACGCCGGGTTGGTGCCGTGGGCCGAGGAGGGGATCAGACACACCGTGCGCCCGGCGTCGCCGCGCGCGCGATGATAGCCGCGGATCGCGAGCAGGCCGGCATATTCGCCCTGCGCGCCGGAATTGGGCTGCAGCGACACCGCGTCGTAGCCGGTGACGGCGACCAGCCAGCGCTCGAGCCGCGCGGTCAGCTCGGCATAGCCCTGCGCCTGGGCGCGCGGCGCGAACGGATGCAGGCCCGAGAACTCCGGCCACGTCACCGGGATCATTTCCGTGGTGGCGTTGAGCTTCATGGTGCAGGAGCCGAGCGGGATCATGGCGCGGTCGAGCGCGAGGTCGCGGTCGGCGAGCTTGCGCATGTAGCGCAAGAGTTCGGTCTCGGAGCGGTGGGCGTGAAACACCGGATGGGTCAGGAAGGCGGTCTTGCGCGCGAGCTCCGCGGGCAGCGCCTCGCGCGCCTCGGCCGCGACGTCGGCATAGGCGAAGTCGCCGCCGAAGCAGCGCCACACCCGCTCGACGATCTCGGGCGTGGTGGTCTCGTCGAGCGCGATGCCGAGCGTGCCGGCCGCCACACGCAGGTTGATCGCTTCCGCCTCGGTGCGGGCAAGGATTTTCGCGCGCGCCGCGCCGGGATCGACCGTCAGGGTATCGAAGTAGCTTGCGTTCAGCGGCGCGAAGCCGAGGCGTGTCAGCCCCGCCGCCAGCACGGCGGTGCGAGCGTGCACCCGCCGCGCGATCTGGGCCAGCCCCTCGGGGCCGTGATAGATCGCATACATCGCGCTGATCACCGCCAGCAGCACCTGCGCGGTGCAGATGTTGGAGGTCGCCTTCTCGCGGCGGATATGCTGCTCGCGGGTCTGCAGCGCCAGCCGGTAGGCTGGCGCGCCGCGCGCGTCCACCGACAGCCCGACGATGCGGCCGGGCAGGGCGCGCTTCAGCACATCGCGCACCGCCATGTAGGCGGCGTGCGGCCCGCCATAGCCCATCGGCACGCCGAAGCGCTGGGTCGAACCCACCGCGATGTCGGCGCCGAGTTCGCCGGGCGAGGCGACCAGCGTCAGCGCCAGCGGATCGGCGGCGACGATCGACAGCGCGCCTTTGGCCTTGAGCGCCGCGATCTGGGGGCGCGGGTCGCGCAGCGCGCCGTGGGTGCCCGGATATTGCAGCAGCGCGCCGAACACCTTGCCGGCGTCGAGATCGCGCGCCGGATCGCCGACGATCACGCTCCATCCCAGCGGCTCGGCGCGCTGGCGCAGCACGGCCAGCGTTTGCGGATGAACCTCGTGGTCGACAAAGAACGCGGTTGACTTCGCGCCCGCCGCGCGATGCGCCAGCGCCATCGCCTCCGCCGCCGCGGTGGCTTCGTCCAGCAGCGAGGCGTTGGCGACGTCGAGCCCGGTGAGATCGCAGATCATGGTCTGGAAGTTGAACAGCGCCTCCAGCCGGCCCTGGCTGATTTCCGGCTGATAGGGCGTGTAGGCCGTGTACCAGGCCGGGTTTTCGAGGATGTTGCGCTGGATCACCGCCGGCAGGATGGTGTCGGAGTAACCTTGACCGATCAGCGAGGTGACCACGCGGTTGCGCGCGGCGAGCCCGCGCAGATGCGCCAAAGCCTCGGTCTCGCTCAGGCCGCGCTCGCGGCCATCTTCGCTCGCAAGCGGCGCGCCGAGCGCAAGCGGCGTGCGCTGGCGGATCGAGGCCGGCAGCGTCTCGCTCATCAGCGCCTCGAGGCTTGCCGCGCCGACCGTCTCCAGCATGGCGGCGATGTCGCGCGCCGACGGGCCGATATGGCGATCGAGGAAGGCGACCTCGTCCGCTTCGCTGTGTTTCACCCCTGGCCGCTGCGCCGTCATGTGAAGCTCCTTGAAATTCAAAAGCCGCTTGTTTCTTTCGTCATGTTATTTCTTTCGTCATGGCCGGGCAGCGCGATCCGTCTCTGACGGATCGCTAGGACTAAAGTCTCCCGGCCATCCACGTCTTTCTTGCGGAAACGCAGTCAAGTCGTGGATGCCCGCAACAAGTGCGGGCATGACGATCGAGTTTGTCGAAGCGCTCTCATTTTCATCGCGCCCCTCACGCCGTGTGCGCCTGGTAGGCGGCCGCATCCATCAATCCGTCGAGTTCGGCGCGATCGGCGAGCCGGATCTTGAAGAACCAGGCCTTCGCCGCGTCGGAATTCACCTGCGCCGGATCGGCCACCAGCGCGTCGTTGGCCTCGACGATCTCGCCGCTGACCGGGGCGTAGACGTCGGAGGCGGCCTTCACCGATTCGACGACGGCGGCGGCCTCGGCCTTCTTCAGCGTGCGGCCGACCTTGGGCAGCTCGACGAACACCACGTCGCCGAGCTGGCTCTGGGCGTAGTCGGTGATGCCGACGGTGGCGACGTCGCCGTCGATTTTCAGCCATTCATGGTCGGCGGTGAACAGGAGGGTCATGATCGTCCTCAACGCTGGTAGGTGGGAGTGATGAAAGGCAGCGCCGCGACCCTGACCGGCAGGCGCTGGCCGCGCACCTCGGCGAACAGCCGGGTGCCGTCGGCGGCCGCGGCGGAGGGCACATAGCCCATGGCCACCGGCGCATTCAGGCTGGGGCCGAAGCCGCCGGAGGTGACGACGCCGACCGGCTGCGCGGCGGCCTCGTCGGCGAACAGCGCCGCGCCTTCGCGCACCGGCGCGCGGCCCTCGGCGCGCAACCCGACCCGGCGGCGCGGCGTGCCTGTGGCGAGCTCTTGCAGAATCCGCTGGGCGCCGGGGAAGCCGCCCGCCCGCGCGCCGCCGGCGCGGCGGCTCTTCTGGATCGACCACTGCAGCGCCGCTTCCACCGGCGTGGTCGAGGCATCGATGTCGTGGCCGTGCAGGCAGAGCCCGGCTTCCAGCCGCAGGCTGTCGCGGGCGCCGAGCCCGGCCGGCATCACGCCGTCGGCGTCGAGCAGCGCGCCCGCGAGCGCTTCCGCCGCCCCGGCCTCGACCGCAATCTCGAAGCCGTCCTCGCCGGTATAGCCACAGCGCGAGACGATGCAGTCGATGCCGTTCACGGCCAACGCGGCCGCCTCCATGAAGCGCAGTGCTGCTGCGCCCGGCGCCAGCCGCTGCAGCACCGCGGCGGCGGCGGGGCCCTGCAGGGCCAGCAGCGCGCGGTCGAAGTCGGCGACCACCTCGCAGCGATCGGATAATGCGGCGGTGAAATGGGCGAGGTCGGCGTCCTTGCGCGCGGCGTTGACCACGACGAACAGGTGGTCGCCGAAATTGGTCACCATCAGGTCGTCGAGAATACCGCCCATGGGGTTGGTGAGCTGGGCATAGCGCTGGCGCTGCAGGCCGAGTCCGGCGATTTCCTGCGGCATCAGGCTTTCGAGCGCGAGCGCGGCGTCGGTGTGCCGGCCGGACTTTGCCCGGATCCGGATCTGGCCCATGTGGGAGACGTCGAACAGGCTCGCGCTTGAGCGGGTGTGCAGATGTTCCTTGAGCACGCCGGCGGGATACTGCACCGGCAGCGCGTAGCCCGCGAACGGCACCATCTTGCCGCCGCGCGCGAGGTGGAGCGCGTAAAGCGGGGTTCGCTTCAGGACGTCGGCGGCGGGCGGGGGCGCGGGATCGGCTGTCGACACGGCAATGGACTCCTGACGGCGCCGGGGACCATTCCCCATGCCGTCGAAGCCCCATCTGTCGCTGTGCCTGAGAGTATTATCCCGTCGGCGGCCACGTCCCCGTCATGATTCGCGGGGCTCGCGGCTCTTTCCAGATGTCGTCTCGTCGCGCGGTCCGTTTGCCTGAGAGTTTCCGGGGCGGTTGCTCCTTCGGCGCCGGCCCATGGCCGGTCTCTCCCGACGCGACGTACTCAAGATCTACTCATTCGAGCCCTGCAGAAATCATGCCGGCCGTTGGCTGTCAACGCGAGCCCTGCCGCTATCAACCACTGTTGCGCGTGGGGGCTCGCTCCCCGGGCGATCGAGGGGTATCGGGGAGGGCTTTCGGCCCCGGCGCGACAGTTTCTGGACAGCGTCCGGCCCGGCCTTTAAAAGCATTCGCGGGACACGTAGGCAGCCTAGGTGCCCGGTTTTAAGGCAGTTCGGACTGCTTTCAGGCCGGCCATTCGACTGGCTTGGGTTGCCTTCCAGAGAACCTCCACTGGCTCTTGGGAATCGCGTGATGTGGCGGCGACAGGAACCGGGTGCGCCTGGGCAATTGCGACTGGATCAGAATGAGCGGCGTTAACGAAATCAGATCGGCGTTTCTCGGCTATTTTGCGAAGCAGGGGCATGAGGTGGTGGCGTCGTCACCGCTGGTTCCGCGCAATGACCCGACGCTGATGTTCACCAATGCCGGCATGGTGCAGTTCAAGAACGTCTTCACCGGTCTCGAGAAGCGCCCCTACCAGCGCGCCGCGACATCGCAGAAATGCGTGCGCGCCGGCGGCAAGCACAACGACCTCGACAATGTCGGCTACACCGCGCGTCACCACACCTTCTTCGAGATGCTCGGCAACTTCTCGTTCGGCGACTATTTCAAGGACCGCGCCATCGAGCTCGCCTGGACGCTGATCACCCGCGACTACGGCCTGTCGAAGGACCGCCTGCTGGTGACGGTGTATTCCGAGGACGATGAGGCGTTCAGGCTGTGGAAGAAGATCGCGGGGCTGCCCGACTCCAGGATCATCCGCATCCCGACCTCCGACAATTTCTGGCAGATGGGCGACACCGGTCCGTGCGGGCCATGCTCGGAAATTCACTACGACATGGGGCCACACGCCGCTCCGCCGGGACGCGAAGACGTCACCTTCCCCGGGGATGCCGGCGACCGCTTCGTGGAAATCTGGAACCTCGTGTTCATGCAGTTCGACCGCGACGCGTCCGGCAAGATGACGCCGCTGCCGCGTCCCTCCATCGACACCGGCATGGGGCTCGATCGCGTCACCGCCGTCCT